>CAXGRW010000500.1:0-4372 GCA_964012125.1 uncultured Rhodopirellula sp. | reverse complement strand
TATGCACGTACCTCGGCCGAGGTCGCTGGCGATCCAGCGTTAGAAAAAGTCAACAGCGAGTACGGCGTAGAATACGCGAGGGCGCGTTTCGGGCGGAAACTGCGACAGAGCGGCAATGGCTTGAAGATCGAGTCAAATTTTTGTCCTGACGATGACAAGACGCCATTCGACACCGTTGGATGGGAATTGCGAAGCGCGGCGATCAAAGATGAATCCGGTAATGCCCTTTTCGAGCAAAATGACTGCGAGATTCCAGCAGACTGGAGCCAACTTGCGACCAATGTTGTCGTATCAAAATACTTCTACGGTGATCCCAACAGCACCGAAGAGCGAGAGCGAAGCGTTCGTCAATTGATTCACCGTGTGACACGGACGATCACCGACTGGGGTTTGGCCGACGGATACTTTGACAGCCCAGAAGACGGCGACCGTTTCTACCGCGACCTGACTTGGCTGTGCTTGCATCAGCATGGTGCGTTCAACAGCCCTGTGTGGTTCAACGTCGGCCTGCACGCTCAGTACGGAGTAGTGGGCGACAAATGCAACTGGCACTGGGATGCCGTGTCGGGCGAGACCGCCCAACCCGAAAATCCGTACGAGTATCCACAAGGCTCAGCATGTTTCATCCAGAGTGTGGATGACAACATGGAAGACATCATGCGTCTTGCCTGCAGTGAGGCGATGCTGTTCAAATTCGGCAGCGGAACTGGCACCGACCTTTCCACCATCCGTTCGCAGCGTGAAAAGCTTTCTGGAGGCGGAACGCCATCAGGCCCGCTGTCATTCATGCGTGTATACGACTCCATCGCTGGTGTGGTGAAGAGTGGTGGCAAGACGCGACGAGCCGCCAAGATGCAGTCATTAAAAGTCTGGCATCCAGATATCCTTGAGTTCGTTGAATGCAAGTGGGCAGAGGAGAAGAAAGCCCATGCATTGATTCGCGAAGGTTACGAGTCGAACTTCAACGGCGAAGCATATAGCAGCGTCTGCTTCCAAAACGCTAACCTGTCCGTTCGACTTACTGACGATTACATGGAGTCGGTACGTGATAACAAGCAGTGGCAAACACGCTGGATCAGCGATAAATGCGAGAGTGACGCACCCACCTATGATGCCAAAGAGCTCTTGAACAAGATGGCTGAGTGCGCTTGGAACTGCGGTGACCCCGGAGTTCAGTACGACACAACCATCAACCGCTGGCACACTTGCCCAAACAGTGGTGAGATTAACGCATCAAATCCTTGCAGCGAGTACATGTTCCTGGATGACACGGCATGTAACCTTGCTTCGATCAACTTGATGAAGTTCGTAGGCCCGGATGGATCGTTCGACACCGAGCGTTTCCGAGCTAGCTGCCGTCTCTTCCTGATCGCACAGGAAATCCTCGTCGACCACGCCAGTTACCCAACAGAGCCGATCGCTCGCAACAGCCACAAATTCCGCCCTCTAGGTTTGGGATACTCAAACCTTGGCAGTGTCTGCATGACGCGTGGCATCGCATACGACTCGGATGCAGCTCGAGGTCTTTGTGGTTCATTGACCTCGCTGCTTCACGGTGAAGCGAATCGCACCAGCGGTGAACTGGCGAGCGTTGTCGGTCCGTTTGATGGCTACGCCGAAAACGAGAAACCAATGCTCAACGTGATGCAAATGCACCGCGACGCCTGTGATACGATCGATGACAACGGCCCAGCCGAACTCAAAGAAGCTGCCACCAAGCTTTGGGACGATGTCCTTGAAATCGGTGAAAAGTACGGTTTCCGAAATGCACAGGCGACCGTGCTCGCTCCCACCGGAACCATCAGTTTCATGATGGATTGCGACACAACAGGCATCGAGCCGGACATCGCGTTGGTCAAGTACAAGCAGCTTGCCGGCGGCGGAATGCTTAAAATCGTCAACCAGACCGTGAATCTTGGCCTCGAGAAACTCGGCTACAGCGAAGAGCAGATCACCAATATTCTGAAGCACATCGATGACAACGACACCATTGAAGGTGCAGCTGACATTAAAGATGAGCACTTGTCTGTATTCGACTGTGCGTTCCAGCCAGCCAACGGAGTCCGAAGTATCCCGTGGCAAGCTCACGTCACCATGATGGCGGCAGCACAGCCGTTCCTTTCAGGTGCGATCAGCAAAACAGTGAACATGCCAAACGACACCACCCCCGAAGATATTGCAAACGCATACTTCTGGGGTTGGGAACTGGGGCTAAAAGCTGTTGCAATCTACCGTGACGGCAGCAAGCAATCGCAGCCTTTGAACACCAAAAATGACGATTCGACAGGGGAAGCAACTGCAGCAGAAGTTATCACCGAAACGGTCGAAAAGATCGTTTACAAGCCACGGCGTGAACGATTGCCGGACACCCGCCAAAGCGTGACGCACAAGTTCACGATCGCGGGTCACGAAGGCTACCTTTGTGTCGGACTTTACCCCGATGGTAGGCCAGGTGAGATTTTCATCACGATGGCAAAAGAGGGTTCAACCATCGGTGGAATCATGGACAGTTTCGGAACTGCCCTGTCGATCGCGTTACAGTACGGCGTTCCACTAGAGGTTCTTGTCAACAAGTTCAGCCACACTCGCTTCGAACCGATGGGACACACGTCCAATAAAGACATCCGGATCGCCAAGAGTGTAGTGGACTACATCGCCCGCTGGCTCGGCCTGACCTTCATGAGTGGTCACGACCACATGCCCACCACGGCTGACAACACCAACAAGGGAAATGGCTCAGAAGTTTCATCTGCTCCGACCAGCACGGTGATGGACGGGCTGAAAGAAGACGCAGGTGCAGCAGTCGCTCTTGCAGAACGCGCCACATTGCTGGCAAGCATTAGCGAGTCCAGCAACAACAGTAACGGTTCCTCGGCCCCAGCAGCAGGAACAGATGGTGAAGACAATGGACAGGGCGACCAATTCGCCCGCTTCCAGATTGACGCACCATCATGTGACAACTGTGGCAGTATTACCGTTCGAAATGGCAATTGCTACTTGTGTCACAACTGCGGAAATAGCATGGGTTGCAGTTAACTTGGTCGCAAGACGCGAACGCCCGCGTTCACGGACTGACACCCCGCCCGAAACGTGGTGCTCGTAGATCTGAAATGACATTAAAACTCCCGGTGGTTTTCCGCTGGGAGTTTTTTTATTGTGGTTAGCACACTTCAGACCACCACCATGCGCAATGTCTCGAACTCGATGCCATGAGTGAATCACAACTCTGAAATCTCACAGATAAATCCCCCCGCCAACGCTGCTAAGATTCGCTAGACTGAGGAACCAAAGCGTTTGCAAACATCGACGAAGGTTCCCCAGACTTCCACCAAATACCATGCATTTGCCAATCCAAAATTTCTTTGCTGCTGTAATTTCATGCGTACTTGTCGCCACAAGTACGAACACTCATGGGCAATCAACAAGGCCGCTCAGCTACAAAACAGACGAGACAATCGCCTATCGTAAATCAAGCGAACCTTACATTTCCAAAATGTGCGTCTTGGATATCCACTATCCGGTCGGCATCAAAGATTTCCCCACGGTAGTTTGGTTCCATGGTGGTGGGCTCACATCCGGCAAACGAGATGTCCCAGAACAACTTTCCGAGCAAGGCATTGCCGTGGTTGCGGTGGAATACCGTTTGAGCCCGAAAGTGAAAGTGGTGGATTGCATTGACGACGCGGCTGCTGCTGTCGCATGGACGTTTGCCAACATCAAGAAATATGGCGGCTCCCCTGAGAAGATCTTTGTCAGCGGTCACTCTGCTGGGGGCTACCTGACAAGCATGCTCGGGCTCGACAAAAAGTGGCTTGCCAAATACGACATCGATGCAGATGCAATCGCAGGACTGATTCCGTTCAGTGGGCACACGATCACCCACTTCACCGTCCGCAAGGAACGTGGAATCGATGGCCGGCAGCCCATTCTTGACGAGATGGCCCCGCTATTTCACGTCCGTAGCGATGCCCCGCCGTTATTACTCATCACTGGTGATCGTGAATTGGAATTGCTTGGAAGATATGAAGAGAACGCCTACATGTGGCGAATGATGAAGGTCGCTGGACACGAACAGACCACTCTCCATGAGCTCGATGGTTACAACCACGGACAGATGGCGAAACCGGCTCACCCGCTACTCTTACGATTTGTACGCAAGGTAAGCAAGAATATCAGCCAATGAACCGGCAGCAGTGAAGAGAGCGGTAACGCAGAAAACCGCATTATTCTGCGTTGCTCTCTTGCCACGCGTGCGAAGCAATCCGAGCATCCAAAACAAGCGAAAACTCGGTTCAACAGTTTTAACGCACACTTAGGGCTCACCCCACACCGAGCAGCGATTCCCAATTCCCCTACTGCCTGCGTCCTCGGA
>CAXGRW010000499.1:0-4372 GCA_964012125.1 uncultured Rhodopirellula sp. | reverse complement strand
GGCTACTACCCATTACCGTGCAGATTCCACATCACCGAACGGCAGCAGCGATGAGATGCTTTACACGAGAGGACCATCGTCCGGTGCCCGTTTTGAGGCGTGACTCATGAGGCTGCTTTTGCATGTTCCGCTACCGCGAGGCAGCACACGGGGGAACTGGATCACTGCCTTGCGTTGGGAAAATATCCTGAATGAGCTGGGGCACACCGTTCGGACAGTTGATCCCTCTGAGTACGACTTGGCGGCAAATGGATCCTACGACGCACTCATTGCCCTGCACGCACGACGAAGTGCCGAAGCAATCAAAAAGTTTCGCATCACAGCGCCACAAAGCAAGCTCATTGTTGCGTTAACTGGTACTGATTTACATGTCGACTTAAACCACGGAAGTTCAGGGTTTCAGAGTGTAACCAACAGTATGCGTGTCGCGGATCGCATCGTGTTGCTAGAGCCAGAAGGACTGAAGAAACTTCTGCCCGAATTACATCCCAAGTGTGCCGTTATTTATCAGTCAACTTTTTTGCCTGCTCTTCAACAGCAGTCCAAAGATGCGTTGTTCAATATCTCGTTCTTAGCGCATCTTCGAGAAGTGAAAGATCCGTTTCTCATTTGCCGTGCTCTCGAGCTTGTGCCAACATCTTCCACCGCACGAGTGGCTCACGCTGGAGAAGCCACCACGATGCCTTGGAGAGATCGTGCTTTGAAGTGGACACAGAAATGCTCACGCTATGAATGGTTAGGCGCAATTCCACATCAAGACGCGATGCAACTGCTAGCCAATAGCAAACTGACAGTATTAACGTCCCGCCATGAAGGTGCGCCAAGTGTTTTCTCTGAGGCTGCTGCACTAGGAGTCCCCATCCTGGCGACGCGTATCCCCGCTTCGGTCGGAATCCTCGGCGCAAACCACCCGGGGCTTTTTAATCTCGATGACGCATCAGAGCTTGCGACGCTAATTGAGCGAGCTGAGACCGATCAGGCGTTCTATCAGGAATTGTGCGACGCAAGTGCCGCCCTACAAGATTGCTTGTCACCACAACGTGAGAAGCAGGCTTGGAAAGACCTTCTTGCTAGTCTTGATCAGCACTAACAGGGTGACAAGCGATACATGAAGTCAACAGAGCCACCTCCGAAGCGAATTAGCATGCCGCCGCGCAAGCCCCGGCAGGAGAACACGAACTGCCGAACTCCGAGCTATGAAATGCATATTGTCTATTAGAACCGATAATGCAGAGAACCGAACCCTTGCCTTTCCGGCAGCCTCAAGCGGCCTACCATGCACACTTTTTCAAAACCAACGATGAAGCTTCTAGACTATCTCACTTTGCGTGTGTTGTGTTCGCGTTCACTCAGTCGCATTGCGTTTCTGACTGTGGTTGGCGTTTATTGGTCTGCAGTAGGACAGGCGGAATCTCCCGTCCAACCACGCCCCAACCAAATCAAAGTTGCAGCTGTGCAAATAACGGGCTACGACAAGGGAGATTTACCGCGTCCAAACTACGATCCCGCAAAATCATTTACCCCGTATATCGACAAAGCAGCCAACGACGGCGCACAACTCATTGTGTTTCCCGAATATGTTTTGGGGCATATCGCAGTGCCGGGCGTCGAAACCCAGCTCATTGCCGAAGCGGCAAAACGCAACCGCATTTACGTCATCATTGGTTGCTGGGAAGTTGCTCCAGACGGCGGTTTCGCCAACACTGCTCTCGTTTTCAATCGAGAGGGTAAAATTTCTGGGAAGTATCTCAAAACACACGCCGCTGTAGACACATTTGAAGGCACACCTGCTTACTCCAAACCTCCAGCCAATCGTACTCGGCAATGGTTTCTCGAGAACGACCCTGAGTGGAAGATGGAGAAAGGAGACAGCTTGCCAGTATTCGAGTTTGATTTTGGCAAAGTTGGAATTATGACCTGTTACGACGGTTGGTTCCCTGAGCCGCCGCGTATCCTTTCACTGCAGGGTGCCGAGTTGATCGTTTGGATTAATGGTCGACGAGGTAACGTCGAAGATTACATTGTCAAAACAATCATGTTCCAAAGCCATGTAGCCATGATCGTCACCAATCAGGCCTATGGCGGCGGTACAATGATCGCAGATCGTGGAAACCAAATCATTGCACAAGCGCCAGATCGCTCAGAGGCATACATCAGTGCCGAACTCGATTTACAAAGGGTGCGGCAACGACGCGAGAAGAGTCGCAACTTCCAACAGCGACGACCTGACCTCTACCAACCACTGCTCCAGCGGTTACCTGAGTAGCCCACGAGTCTTCGAACCATTCTTGCCAAGGTTGTGCATCAGATTCTTTGTCACTAACAACACAGGCACCTCCGGTTAGTTATTACCCGGATTGACCAAGGGGACCCAAGCCTCACTGGGCGTGAAGCGGGTTTCATAATCGCCGCCTGCATGGCTGTTCCTGACTGACGCCTCAATTGTCTGGAGCGTGTCGGTCATGCGTTTGACCACATCAGTGTGATCCGCGGCTATCGATAACCTTTCCTCCAGGTCAACCTGCAAGTCATACAGTTCAGACTGGCGTCCGGCATAATCACGAATCACAAGTTTGTACCGCCCATCAATCAAACTTGCAGTCTTGCCCACCCGAAATGGAATGGGGGTTCGCACAACGGGTTTCCCAAGCAGAATCGGAAGCATATCAATTCCATCAATGGGGCGACTGGGTTGCATCGGATAGTCCACGATACGCTGCACCGTCGGCAAGTAATCCAGCGTACTCAATGGTGCGTCAACCACACTGCCCGCCGGAATATGGTCCGGCCATTTTGCAAACGCGGGTACCCTCACCCCGCCCTCATACTGACTCCGTTTGCGCCCACGCAATCCACCAGTTACCCCAGCCGTCACGCCCTCCGAGTTCTTTCCCTCGGGTCCATTATCGCTGCAAAAAAAGATCAGTGTGTCTGCATCAATGTTCAGGTCATTCAACGTTTTCTGCAAACGTCCAACCTGTTCATCCATGGCAGTGATACACCCATAATAGTGAGCGGCATCCCCCTTACCCGGATACATCGCTAGATATTCAGGACCAGCGACCACCGGGACATGTGGAGCGTGAAACCAGACCACAGCAAGAAAAGGCAGCTCTCTCGTACTTGCCTCTGAAATGAAAGGGAGCACTCGATCCATGATCACGCGAGAGTCGCATCCCGACAAATTACCTTGAGCTACCTTTCCATCATCCCAGTAAGGGTTATTTTGATACCGTTCATGCAGTGCCGGATCCCAAGTAGCAACAGCTGATTCTGTCACAAAAGAGCGGTCGTAATCGCGTTCCCAAGGGGGGGCATAATGTACCGCTGGTTTACGCTTTGCGCCTTTCGCTGAAAACTCCTTACTGAGCGTGCCAAGATGCCACTTCCCAAAATGACCTGTCTTATAACCCAAGCTTCTCAACATCTTTGCAAGAGTCACTTCCTCTTTGGGCAGATGCCCCTTGTTGGCACTCCAAATTCCGTATCTGTAGTGATGCCGTCCGGTCAAGCAAGTGGCGCGGGTCGGTGAACACACCGCTGCCCCAGAATGGAAATTAGTAAGCCGCGCCCCCGAGCGAGCCATTTCATCCAAATGCGGCGTCTTGATCGTCTGGTTACCATTGAACCCAGTATCCCCGTACCCCAAATCATCGCACATCAACAACACAATGTTTGGACGCTCAGTTGCCTCTAATACGGCCACACATGTACTTACCCACCAACACACAACAGCAACAAGGACAGATTTCGAAACGAACATTTAAATACCCCCAATCATGGGATTTACTCCCGTCTAGCTATTGCGAAAAACATGCACGACCCACCAGAAATTCGAGCGTGTAAGCGGAACCTCTGTTTAACCGACTGCTCGGCTTAATGTGAGGATATAATCGCAGGCGCGATCTCCCCTCACTTACCCATGCACGACTCAGCAGCTTAACAAATCCCATGGTGATCGTCTTCGTCCAACTCAGTCTTCTTGACGTTGCTCGTAGATTGGATACTCGACCGCTACTTCAAGTACCTCATTAACACCGCCGAATCCCGTTCTAACAGAACCAATGAATCTTCGCATTTTCACTCTCCTGCTTGCCTGCATCACCTGCCTCTCCAGTTGCACTGCTGCAGACTTTTACGTCTCCCCGAACGGAAGTGACGCGGGTCCCGGCACCATCGAGCGTCCATTCAAAACGCTTTCCGGGGCGCAAGCAAAAGTACGTGCTGCTTCCTTTCGAGGACGTGACGCGATTAACGTCCATGTTCGTGCAGGCACCTATTACTTAGCCGAGCCTTTTCAACTCGACGCAAGGGATTCGGGAACCGCTGCCGCCCCCATCCTCTACACGGCATATGCCGGAGAAAAAGTGGT
>CAXGRW010000498.1:0-4374 GCA_964012125.1 uncultured Rhodopirellula sp. | reverse complement strand
TCCGGGAGACCCAGCTCCCTCTCCACAAATCGCAAATTTCACACCCGCTGCACGAAGTCGCTCTGGCAACGTGTATGCGGTGTCATAAGCTTCATCACGGCGGAGCGGAAGACGGTACGTGGAGGCAATGATGACAGGAACATCACATTTCTTCAGCAGCTCAGCGCATGATTCGGCGTCATACCCACCATAAATCACAATCGACAAGCCCTGAGCCTGTCCGTAAGCAACGGCAGATTCGATTTCCAGTTGTCGATCAGCATCTACAAATACTGGCAATTCTCCATGAACCACGGGAATCAGACTTTCCAGTCTGATGTCGGTCGCAGTGGTCTCTGGTGCCGTCTGACGAACTTTATCGTACCGCCGTACTGAATCCAACAACTCATCTAATTCAGTGAATTCCTGCTCTCTTCTCTTGCGCTGATCAGCAGCATCATTGCCACGAGGTTGCATTGCACCCCAGTCGATGTACATCCCTGCTGGTGCTTTGAGTTTCATTTCCGAAACCGTCCAGCCATCAAGGTTGATCACCGCAGTCTGACCGCGAATGTACCTTCCTCTTGGTGCTGTCATGACTGTCAGCACACCACCAGCACGTGCAACAGGAATCAACTCACTATCAGGATTCACAGCAACCCAAGCTCTCGCATTCGGATTCACCGAACCGTACTCGGTACGATCATCCGTTTCTTCGACAGCACTGATCTCACGCAAACCAAGGTCAGTCATCGATTCAATCAGGCCAGGGTACAAGTGCTTCCCCGATCCATCAATTTCCACAGCTTGTTTTGGGGCTTTGAGGTCTTTGCCAATCTTGGTGATTTTCCCTGCTTCGAAGAGCACATCCCCATCGTTGATATCAGCACCATCGACGACATGAACAGTCGTATTGCGGATCACGATCGGTCTACTTTGGGGCGCACCAGGCACTTGGTCGTGAGCCTCAATGTTAGGCAACATTGCAAGGACTACAAAAGCAGCCGTGGCCAGTCTTATTCCACTCATGATTCTTGAACTACTTCCGGACGATTGTGTGATTTGCTTACACCGTTTCATATTTTGCTCAGTTCTTCTTCAGGTTTCCGGTGTAATCGTACTCATGACTACCATGGGCAGCACAATGCACATCATGCTTTACCCAACGATCTTCCTCGGCTACTTCTTTTGGTGTCACTCTTGTGGCACTACGACCACCATCAAGTGCTTTTTGTATGAGTCGGGACCGCAGTTCCCGATCACGATCCCGCAACTCCTGATCTTTACGAAGGTCAAAATAACAACGTCCGTCCACCCAAGTCTGCTCACACCTGGTCAGCGTTGACAACGGCCGACCACTCCAAACCACCAAATCCGCATGTTTCCCTTCACGAAGCGAACCAACATATTGGTCAATTCTCAATTGCTTGGCTGGATTCAACGTTACAAACTTCAACGCTTCGACTTCAGGCACTCCACCATACTTGGTTGCCTTTGCAGCTTCTGTATTGAGATGCCGAGCTAGTTCGCGGTCATCACTATTGAAGGACACCACCACACCACGGTCGTGCATCAAAGCTCCGTTGTAAGGAATTGCATCGAGGACTTCGAATTTGTAAGCCCACCAATCAGAGAAGGAAGATCCCATTGCACCATGGCGAGCCATGCGGTCAGCCACTTTATAACCCTCAAGAATATGCTGTAATGTTCCAATCTGAACGCCGAACTCCTCCAAAACATCCAAGGTGGCGACAATCTCATCCTGCCGATAACTGTGGCAATGTATCCAACGCTCACCATTCTGAACTTCGCTCAACGCTTCCAGCTGCAGGTCAACACGCGGTGGTAAAGTATCGTGCTCTCCACTCTTCCAACGTCTCCACTTGGCTTGGTACTCGCGTGCTGCAAGCAGTTGATCACGAATGATCTGCTCGACACCCATTCGTGTGTTGGGGTATCGACTTTGGCTACGTTTCACGTTTTCGCCCAAAGCAAACTTGATTCCCCTGGGTGCTTCTTTCATCCTCAATCCATCCATCGTCTGACTCCAACGCAGCTTGATGACCTGATTCTGCCCACCGATAGGATTGGCGGAACCATGCAGGATGTTCGAAGTGGTCAATCCGCCGGCGAGCTGTCGATAAATTTGGATATCACTATTGTCAATAAAATCTCCAATGCGGACTTCGGAAGTGACTGTTTGGCCCGACTCATTAACGCCTCCATCAGTTCCCATATGAGAGTGGCAATCGATAAGGCCAGGCGTGATGTGCTTTCCACTGGCATCGATCACGCGGCTATCCTGAGGTGCCTTAATATTTGAGCCAACTTCAACAATTAGCCCATCACGAATCAGGATGTCAGCGTTCTCAATTTTTCCTGCTTCTTCACAAGTCCAAATGGTCGCGTTGTGGAACAGGACAGTCGACTGCTCTGCTATTCTGGCATCAGAGCCGAATGCACCAAAAGGAAAACGGACCTTCGAGTAAGCTGCGTCAGAAGAGTCAGGTTCCGCTTGGTCCTTCTCTGACTTGGCATCCACGGCGGCAACTGCATCAGCGTCTTTGACTTTCTCAGATGAGTCACTCTTGATTGAGTTAGCCTCAGCCGGTGCGGCATCATTGGTAGCAGCGGAAAGGCGTTTCATGGCTGGGCTTTGGGAACCACCCCCAGGTAGCCTCAAGGCGGCCACAAGGTCTGTTCCATCACTGTCACTTGTCAGTGTGATTATCGTCAGTTGTGTGATGCCTGCCGGCAATCGTTTATCGACCTCGCCCAAATTCAGATTGGCTGTCAAACGATCCCTCTGCTGAATCACGTTCTGCAGCTTGGCTGATGTAACCTTTGCTTTCTCTTTCTTTCTTTTGTTCTTCTGCTTGCGTTCCTTCCCAGCCACAGGGACCGCAACAACCGATCCATTGATTTTTCCGTCAGCCCCTTCGAGTTCCAGCCTGACTTTTACATTTCGACCCTCTGCGTTGCGAACAGAAAGCTCCCATTGACCTGCGATGGCGGGGTACTCGACTTTGGCACCCGCACTCATCACAAACCTCTCTCCAGCAACCCAACATTCAAGCACTTTTGTTTTGTCGGAGAACAGATTTCCATCAGTGATTACAAGGTTGGCAATCATGCCAGATTCAACACGCCCAACCTGCTCTTGGATTCCCAGCAATTCAGCGGGAACAACCGTCAGCGCGGCCAAGGCCTCCTCTTCATCCAAACCACGTGCCACAGCAACTCGCACCTGTTTCAAAAACTTGCCCACATCATCCAGTCCATCACTGGTCAGGCAGATTTTCACACCGGCCGCGGCAAGCCTCGCTGGATTTTCGGGGGCCAGCTCCCAATGCATGAGTTCCTGAAGAGTCACATCGCGAGCAGCATCAGCGGTTTTCACGTCCGGAGTGTCCGGGAATTCAACTGGTAACAGATACGGTCTTTTCGTCGCGACAATTTCGTCGAGTTGTCGGTACTCACGCCCCGACCCACGAATGATTGCTTCTAAAGAAAACTCACGCGCGAAGCTGTCAGCTCGGATCGCCATCCGATCGTTGGCTGCATCGATCACAAATACCTGTGAATCGATCGCGGCTCCGAGCACTTGTAAGGCAACATTTTGATCAGGACGATCAAGTTGCGGTGTCGCGTTGTACGCACTCCACGCCTGCTTGTACCAGGTCGCATCATGAAATGCCTGCCTCAGCAGAGCAACAGCACCCATGGGCGAATTCGGGTACTTTGCACGCGAACCACCACGTGGCACGGTTAAATTCAAGTGCTGCCATGCGTTGGCCGTGAGCAAGTTGCGCCCTTTAGATGCTTGTCCAGTCAGCATCACGCAACTGCTACCTTTCACGATTCCTCCCTTGGGAGCAATCAATCGAACCGCAATACCCTGCGATCTGAGTTTAGATGCATCAGGTGCGGTATCCCCGATGGACTCAGAAATCTTGACCTGCGGCGAAACGTTGGCATTCCAATATCCTGGCAGTGATTGGTTGACCGTCGCATCGCTTTCACTCCACGCGTCGATCAAACCGGGGTAAACTCGTTTACCTTCGCAGTCAATGACTTGATAACCCGCAGGTATCACTTGCTGCTGTCCCACCGCAGTAATCGAAGCACCTTCAACAAGCACGGTTGCATCACTGAGAGTTCGACTTGGCGAAACCACCACTTCGGCATTCACAAAAGCGAAACCGGGGATTGGGTTTTCTCGCAGACCAACAATTGGTTTGGCCTCAGTATCCGATTGGGCCTGCAGGGCGTTTGGCAGTAGTACCGCGCACAGGATTGCCAGAAATAGCGTGTGCCGCATGGACATTCAACTTTTAAAATAGGAGCTATCAAAAACCTTCTCACAGCATAGTTCAAGCTTCCGTTTTCTGCTGC
>CAXGRW010000497.1:0-4381 GCA_964012125.1 uncultured Rhodopirellula sp. | reverse complement strand
TGTTGGGAAGCAAACCGGCAAGTGTACGTAGCAGAACCGATTTTCCAGCTCCGCTTCCGCCCACGATTACGGTGATCTTGCCCGCAGTGATCGTTAAATCTGTTTCAGCTAATAGTTCGCGATCACCTGCTTTTATTTTCAGGTGGTTCAGATGCAGCGATTTTGGAGCCGAGGGTTCAGTGCTGTTCGAGGGGTGCTCAGCAGAAGGTTTCGTTGTCATTTCGCATTTGCCTCCACTGAATCAGCGTTCTTGTCGTGATACGATGTGCCAGCAGTGGTTGCCTTTGCATCAGGGATTGCAAGTTGCATGTTTTCCGGATTGGCAAGGTAGATGACCGGATAAGGCATTGCCTCTGTTGAAGTTTCAATCTGCGGCATTGGTGTGGAGTCGTCTCCTTGATTTGGAATGGCGACGATCCATTGTCGGTCCTTGCCTAAAATTTGACTTCGTAGAACTCGGGCAAAGTTTGGATTGATACCAAGTTCACGTGATCCGATCAGGTCGTCGCCAATCTTCCGTATCACAGGCTCCAGTTTATCGCCAGCTAAATCGAATGCTTTGCGTGCTTGGTCACTGTTCCATACCTCTTTCCACGAATCCTTGAGTTGCTGATTGTCGACTAAAGATTCTTTCAGGATTTGTCGTACCAGTTTTTGGGCATCCGGATCGTTCGCGATCACGATCGCAACATCGGTTAGTTCTTTTCGAACTTCCGGGTTGGCCGCTACATCAGCGACAATTCTCTGGATGCTGGTGACGATGTCATCCATCCGCCCTTCGAAAATCGGGATCGCTTCATCCTCGACGAAGCGGGTCCACTCTTCTCGCACCAGATCTTTTCGTGGAACAAGAGGCAATCCGTCGTAAGCGGCACGCCAACCGAAGGACCAGATCGACGCGCGGTCCCATAATTCGCGACCAATATCTTCAGCCGTGGGTTGACCGTGTTTTCTCACAATGGGAACAATCTCGCGGCGGGCGAGAGGAACCAGACGTTGGCTTACCACCTCATCGTTCCAACGGTCACCCAGGGCTTCTATTTCACCGCGATGGCGGCGGACAGAACGGCGAAGTTCAGTTTCAATGATCGGCAGCGACCTTTTTAGGCTGTCTTGGACCAATGGGACAAAAGCATTTGATAATTCCTCGCCGTGCTGTTTCATCGTGGTTTCCAAACGCTCTTGAATCTTCGCCCGCGTGGCGGGCGGAAGCATGGTTGCGATTACATCCTCCAGTCGACCGCGGTTGCGGTACAGAATGAAACGGTAGTCGGTTGCCTTGGTCTGAGAGGAATGCCAATTTAAAATGGCAGATGAAGAGGTGTTGCCTGATTCGGCAGCAGCGCGATTGATCTCCTGTACAAAGCCAACTTGTGTCCAAGAGCCATCAGCCTGCTGAAGAAAAACTGGATCATGCAATCGTAGCGCTCCGGCAGAAACGCTTACAGGGACTTCGTCCTGCTGGCCAAAAAGGTAGTTCTTGAGCGATTTTTCAGATTCAGTGGATACTCGTTGCTGCTCACTTTGCAAGCCTGCGACCAGCAGTGCTGTGAGCGCGACCCATGTCGTGAATCCGATGATTCGTAGAGTTGTTTTATTCATGGTGCATACCCCTGTTTAACATCAGTGCTGTGTCTGGTCCCACAATGCGCTGCTCTGCAATGCGCTGCTCTGCAATGCTCTGTTCTGCATTATGTGGTGATGTTCCGCGTTTGCATTGTGCCAAATTTGCACTGTTTTCTGCATGCTCTTTGTCATCGGTCAACGTTCTCAGACGCTTAATACCAGAGGAGACTGACCGGAGATATCCAGGAGCAAATCCTCTCAATGGATTTGCAGGATAGGCTGGTTCGCTGTGTTGATTGGGCGCGAACTGGTGTAAGTTTTTTTGTGGTGAAGGTGTCAGTCAGTCTTTGTGTATTTTGTCAATGGACGTTGTGATTGGAGTGGGCTGAGCATCATCCTGTGTATCAACGCCGTTCATTGTAGCCACCGCCCATGTGTTGGCACTCCGTAATGCTGTTTGCGGCGAGTGGAAACAGGTGCGGTAACGATATGTATCACGCTCTGTTTTGATTGCGAAACATGCGAAAGAACCACTCAGGTGACCCGTGCCTTAATTGGTCGACGATCACGGCGATAATAATGATGCAGCCAATGATAATATGGGTGTAGGTATTCGGGATGGACAGTTGGCTGCAGCCGCTGCGAATTGCAGTGATGATCAGTGCGCCGACCATGGTTCCAAAAATTGATCCGCGGCCGCCGCTGAGGCTTCCACCGCCAAGGACCACCGCAGCGATGATTTCCAGTTCCTTTCCGGTTCCATCGCTGGGATTTCCGTTCTTTACATCTGCAAAGTAGAGCAGTCCTCCGATTGCCACAAAGAAGCCCGCGATGGTGTAAACAGCGATCATGGTTCCTGAGACATTGATGCCACAAAGACGAGCAGTTGATTCACTGGACCCGATCGCGAAGACGTTCCGGCCAAAAACGGTGTAACGCATCATGGTGGCAACACCAACGCCCATGATGGTAGCGAGTAAAACGCTCGTGGGTATCTTGGGAACCAGATATCGTCCGCTGTTGCTGCCTGTGTAACAGAGGCTTAGCCAGTCTGGGATGTTTTCTTTGGGCGCGTAGACGGTGGATTCGCCAGATATGATTTGACCGATTCCCAGAAAGATGGTCATTGTGCCGAGTGTTACGATGAATGGTACTACCTTTGTAGCGCTAATCATGACGCCATTGGCAAGTCCACATAGGCAGCCAGTGAGCAACATGAGCATCAAAGCATTCAGAATCGGGTCACCGGCTTTTAAGCTCAGGGCGAGGGCCGTTCCGGAGAGTGTCAGAGCTGTCCCGGCGGAGAGATCAATGCCACCTGAGATGATGATCAATGTCATGCCGAACGCGGGTACGGCGATCAAGGCCGCGCTACTGCTGATCACGCGAAGGTTTCGCGCCGACATGAAGTAGCCTTCGCCCCAAATGCTATCTGCGACTGTGAACAAGAGCATGATGACAAACAACGCGACCAGTGGTCCGAGTTGCCAGAGTAACTTTTTCACCATGAGAAATTGTATGTTTTAAACCTGGGGATTTATCAGGGGAGATTCTTCAAGTGCCATGGCGGTGGCCATGACTTCGTCTTCAGTCCACTTGTCAGCATCGCGGATGGCACGCATTTCACCACGCGACATCACGCCGATACGGTCACAGACTGCGAGGAGTTCAGGTAGATAGGAACTCACAAATACCACGGTTTTTCCCTCCGCTGCCAGGGTTCCCATCAGGCGATAAATCTCAGCCTTGGTGCCGACATCGATTCCCTTAGTGGGCTCGTCCATGAGCAGGATTTCGGACTCTTGATGCAGGATTCGGGCAATCGCAACTTTTTGCTGGTTGCCGCCGGAAAGTTCAGATACTCGCTGGTGACCGGAGTGCGATTTCACTTCTACTTGCTGCATCAATTCCACGGCCGCCTTGCTTCTGGCTCGCAGATTGATGAGCCCCAAGGTGGTGTATTTTCCCATGTTGCCGAGTGTGGTGTTTTCGATCAGCGATAAGTCTTGTGCCAGACCTTCCAGTTTGCGGTCTTCGGATAGCATTCCGAATCCCGCCCGCATTTTTGATCGTACCGAATGTCGGACTCTTGAATTTTCGATCTGGATTTTCCCAGCGGTGATAGGGTCGAGTCCAAAGATGGTTCGTAGTAGTTCTGTGCGTCCCGCGCCCACCAAGCCTGAAATGCCAAAAATTTCGCCGCGACGCAGGTCAAAGGTGATTTCGCTGGCAACTGAATCACCCCGAAGTCGGTCAATGCTTACCCACGGATCGCCTGGTTCATGGGGAACACTGGGGAATAAATCATTTACATCTCGACCGACCATCATCGACACAATTTGATCATCGCTGACATGGTCAATGCGACCTTCACCCACATTTTCTCCGTCACGCAGCACGCTGTAGGAATCAGCCACTTCCCGCACTTCCTCGAGAAAGTGGCTGATGTAAATCAGTCCCATACCCTTTTGTTTGAGGCGATGGATGATTTCGAACAGCCGTTGCACATCTTTTTGTGGCAGTGAACTGGTTGGTTCATCGAACAGGATGATGTTCGCTTTGCTGATCAAAGCCCGAGAGATTTCAAGCAGTTGCTGCGTTGCAACCGATTGTTCTCCCACGATAGCGGTTGGGCTGAGCGTATCCAGTCCGACCATGTTCAGAGCTTCCTGTACACGTTCACGTTGTTTTGATCGGAAAAGAAAGCCTGCACCAACATTGGGATGCCCAAGCAGCAGATTGTCTTCAACGCTGAGGTCCGGCGCCAGATTCAATTCCTGATAGATCATTGCCACTCCGGCTGCTCTCGCATCCT
>CAXGRW010000496.1:0-4387 GCA_964012125.1 uncultured Rhodopirellula sp. | reverse complement strand
CAAGCATTGAAGAAGCTTGCCGAAAAGAAACCGACCGTCATTTCCATGGGAGACGTCGCCGCATCCGGTGGATATTGGATCAGTTGCATCGGGACGCCGATCTATGCTGAACGGGGCACCGTTACTGGATCGATTGGCGTCTTCGCGATGAAACTGAGCGGCGGAGCCTTGATGCGACGCATTGGCTTGCATACCGAAAACATTCAGCTCGACGAGTCCGCGAGCCTGTTTTCACTTGATCGAGGGTTCACGGAAGATGAAATGAAGGTGATGCAGAAGTCGATTGATTCGGTCTATGGACGATTTCTCAAACTTGTCAGTGGAGCCAGAAAGATCCCCGTGGACAAGCTTCGCAAGCTTGCTGGCGGCCGGGTTTGGTCCGGAACCCAAGCGATACGGAATAAGCTCGTCGATCAAATTGGCGGGGTCGACGATTGCATTCGGCACGTCGCCAAGAAGGCAGAGCTCGGCGACGAATTCAAGGTGACCCATCGACCGATTACCAAGTCCGGCTTGGATCTCAGTAGCTTGCTGGGAGGTGAGGACGAGGACATCATCTCCATCGATCGGCTCGGAGGTAAACTGCTACAAGCGAATTCCACGACGCTTCGACTTTTAAGGAAGCAGGGGCTCAACACGGATACATTGCAGTTGCTGATCAATGATTCTCTTGAAACGCATCAGAAACCAACCGTGTGGCTGATGGGGCCTTCAAGTCTCTCGATCCGCTAACGAGCATGAGTGCGGAGAACGGCCATTTAGATAGAGGGGGGGGAAACGGTACCTGACACCTTTTCCCATCTGTGCCTGAATCGCGAGCATCCCAGCAGTACTGCATCTGCTACGCCAGAACCTTTGTGGGAAAGAACGCTGCGCTCAAGAGGTGAGGCTGGAATCAGGATCGCTCTCAATCTCGCCAAATGCATTGTGCTGATGGATCGATTCATAATTCTCGGACGAACAGCGGTACCAGGCGATACGCTCGTCACCACTCAAGGCCAACGCCAGGTCGCGGACGATGTCTTCCACAAACTTTGGATTGTCATACGCAGCCTCCGTGACCCATTTTTCGTCTGACCGCTTCAAAATTGGAAAAATTTGCGTCGAAGCAGACTGCTCCATCATCTCATACAACTCTTCAATCGAGATTTCGGTTTCCGCCTTGCAACGAAAACTCACCGCCAATTTGCATCGTTGATTGTGTGCTCCGCGATCTGAGATTTCCTTGGAGCAGGGACACAGGCTGGTTGCTGGCCCCGTAACAGTCACAACCAAATCGTTTTGGCTGCCACTCTTTATATCAATCGTAACCTCGAGCTGAATTTTTCCAGCTTCCCCCGTGACCGGTGCTAATCGATCCACAAAATATGGGAACCGCACAGTCACTTGGGCATCATCGGAATCAAGTTTTTCACAAATGGCTTGGCAGAAGCTTTTCAGAGACTCGATGCTGAAGTGAGAATCCCAATCGCTCAAAAGTTGTAAAAATCGGGACATGTGTGTCCCTTTTCGATCTGCTGGCAACGACACAAACATATCGAAACTTGCAACGGTCGCCTGTTCAGTGATTCCGCGATGGGGCGATGATACAAAACGAATTGGCCAACGAATCGAAGTGACTCCTACCCTGCTGATCGCGATGTTGCGATCGTCAACGGTGGACTGAATGTCGGGCAGGTTTTCTAGGGAATTTTTTTCAGGCGTCATCATTCGTGCGGCCATAACTTAGTAAATCTTGCGGGACGCAACCTCACATACGCATCTCCGCGGTCAGGCAGCATAACGAACCATATCCCGCACTCGCAACCACCCTGCATATGCATTTTCTTTGCATTTAAGGAGTAGGCATAACGTAGGGGCCCCGCAAATCGTGCTTGAAGGTAGTTCGACACAAGTAGCGGTTGTCGCTGGGCATTACTGCGTTTTGGTCAAACGAGCAGTCAAGCTCCCGGAAGATAGCCAGCCAGCGAGAAACGTCGCTCGTTCGATTCGAACTTGATCGATTTTATGCCGAAAATCAGGTGATTGAAGACGCGTCACGGTACCGCCTTATGCTGCTCTTCATTTGGTTTTTGCGTTGTTGCAGGATTCGCAAATAGTTTCTCAAAAAACATGTCCACACTTTCTGATCTCGCGCATGACAGAGTTCATGGACCGTACTGAAATCCTGATCGTTTTGATGCATGAACGGACGAAGCAGATCGCCCTGGCTTGGTCGATTCTGCGCCAATCCCACCTGTCAGAAGATGCTTATCAAGACATGTTGGCAAAGGCATTCGAAAATAAAGACATTTTTGAGGGGCCTCAGCATCTGCGTGGTTGGTCGTGGAGGGTGCTCCGCAACCGATGTTTTGAGTTGATCCGTCAACAAAAATACCAAGTTGCGTTGCTGGACGACTCCATCCTTGATCTTGTTGACGCGGAGTTTGAACGCCGCAGTACTGCTGACATGTCTCTGCGAGCGGACGCTCTTCAAGACTGTCTTGAAGGGTTGAGTGAAAACTCACGTCAAACGATACAGATGCGTTACTTTGAAGGGTTGCGCGGCAAGCGGGTGGCAGAGAAAATCGGGAGAAAGCCAGATGCTGTGTACAAGGCTCTGCAGCGCATTTATGTCACGCTTGCTCAGTGCATCCAAAAGAAGTTGGCGGCACTCGACACGGGAGATCCCATCTCATGAATGATGAAGAATTTCTGTGTCTGACCACCTTGTATCTGGAAGACGCAATCGACACCGGGGGTTTGGAGTTGTTGAATCGCGAGCTTGCAAGCTCACCTGATCGCGTGCGGCAATTCAACGATCTGCGTCTGGTGACAGGGTTGATTCATGAACACGGTCGTGCGGTCGAGTCGGGAGACGTGGCTGCTTCTGGAACAAACAGTCCCTCGGAAACACCAAGCATCGTTTCTACTGTGGTCGGTTCCAGACGCGGTACAGCTTTGAAATTTCAGTCGTCGCGACGCGCCATCGCAGCCACAGTGGCGGTGCTGGCTGCAGCAGCATCCCTTTTGCTTTTCCTGAATTGGCCTGACACAGAATCACTGCGAGGAGGTAGTGCTCCCGCGATTGCCACGCTTGGGTACACATCTCACGCAAAATGGGGGAGCGAAGAACGAGTGATGGGAGACAGGCTCATCAAGGGCAAGATGCATTTGGAGATTGGTCTGGCGCGATTGGACTTTCGTAATGGTGCCACCGTAACGCTTCAGGGGCCGGCCGTGTTTGAAATTTTGTCGACAGACAAAACAATTCTGACCAGTGGAATCCTAACGGCATCGATACCGGAGTCGGCCGTGGGTTTCAAGGTGCTCACGCCGGCAATGGATGTGGTTGATTTGGGGACTGCGTTCGGCGTCTCCGTGGGAGGAGACGGGGAAACGGATGTCTGTGTTTTTGAAGGAGAAGTGGAGGTCTGTCTTGCGGAGGGCAAGGATACGCCTCATCTTGTCCGCGAAGGCAGCGCGGTCCGATCCAGGCCAAGAGCCGACTCCATCGATACCGTTGGCTATTCGACGGAACGCTATGAAAACGCGTGGCCGGTCACTTCCGGTGTGTTGCAGGCGACCGGCTTGGTGACGTTCGTTGCGCCTGGCCCCAACTTCGTGCCGGGAAGATTCGAGGACAGCGAACGCATTCTGGTGTTCCATGAGAGTTCGCAAGTTTTGCTTCGGTCGGATCTCAAAGTCAATGTCACGGAGCCGGGGCAATACGTTCGTGTTCGACGCCGGGACAAACAAGCGATTGCTGCCGGACAGATCATTCGGAGTTATTTATTGCAACTCAATCCGATCGGTGAGTTCACTCGGGACGAAGCGGACGGTGCGAGGGTGATCGGGCAGATTACATTCGATCGGCCGATTCTCGGGCTGATTGGTGGTACCACGCATCTGATCAGGACAGATGAACTGCTCGGGCATCCGCTGGGCGATTATGGAGACACGCGGCGTGGCATTGAGCCAACCCGACCAGATGACTTGCCTGACTCGGGGCGAGATAATGTGACACTGAGCGAGGATCGCCGGACTTTGTCACTCGATCTTTCCGCTAGTTCTGCAGTCGATCAAATCCGGGTCGTCGTTGCAGAATAGCTGTAAGTTCTGGGAAAATTCCACGTTGGTTTCGTAACTACTTCCCAACACGAAAAAACTGAAATCCCTTTTTTCGATTATGTCAATGATTCGAACACTAATCAAATACTGCATCCTGCTCGTGGGGCTCATTGACACAACAACGATTGCACATGCTATTAATCCAGTCGATGCTTCCTCTCGAATTGACGCGATCATTCAGCTTGATCTAAAGGAGCACGATCTGCGAGCAAATCCGCCGGTTAGCGATGTTCAATTCGTCCGTCGTGTGTATCTGGATTTGATTGGTCGAATACCA
>CAXGRW010000495.1:0-4392 GCA_964012125.1 uncultured Rhodopirellula sp. | reverse complement strand
AACTTTCCATGCATGATCTTCGCTGCGGTATCCTTTCCGCCCCCTTCAACGCAGTTTTCCAATTCACGCAAACTCCCAGACGGCACGGCGTGGCCGCGGCCTTCATGATTTTGTTATGGTCCGTTTTCAGCCCACCACCGATCCTATACGGCCAGCCTCCACAGGTTGCCCCCATTTCCGAACCCGTTTCGGTAGATATTCTTCTGAGTGGTGGCACAGTCATTGATGGCAGTGGAGCCGCAGCTCAGCAAGCGAACGTTGCGATCCAAGACGGAAAAATACTACTGCCGACATCAAACCAGACAGTCAATGCTAGCTGGGAGATAGACTGTACAGGCCTTATTATCTGTCCGGGCTTCATTGATCTACACAACCATTCGGATGGAGAAATCGAAGACTCCCAAACTCGCGGGGCCATGAATTACGTGATGCAAGGTTGCACCACATTGGTGACGGGCAACTGCGGGTCAGGACCAATCAAGGTCGACGCCTACTACAATCACATCGACAAGTATGGTGCCGGCACCAATATTGCGCATCTGCTTCCTCAAGGGGGACTCAGAAAAGCGGTGCTCGACTCGAACCGTGTAGAGCCGACAGAAACGCAACTACTTGAGATGCTGAAACTCGCAGAGAAAGCGATGCAGGATGGCGCGTGGGGCATGTCGACAGGACTGATTTATGTCCCCAGTTCTTACGCAAGCACCGAAGAAATCACCGCCATTGCCAAAGTTGTTTCCGCACACAACGGGATTTATGTAAGCCACATCCGTGGCGAAGGCACAACTCTGTTGGAATCTGTCGGTGAAGCTATGCAAATTGGGCGTGACGCGAAACTTCCCGTTCACATCTCTCATTTTAAGGCCGCAGGTCGCTCTGCATGGGGCCTGGTCCGTGAAGCAACGCAGCAAATCGAAGCACAAAGAACAAAAGGTTTTATGATCACCGCAGATCAATACCCCTACATTGCTTCTAGCACCTCTCTCGGGGCAACGGTCTTACCAAGCTGGGCGCGAGAAGGCGGTGGCAAGCAACTGCGAGCACGGCTTGTCGCAGATCGGGAAAAATTGGAACCATTAATTCGCAAGTCGCTGAAACGAGCTGATGACGGCGCGGCAATCAGACTCGCGCGATACAAGCCTAAGCCCGCATGGATAGGAAAAGACCTCGCCACCATCGCAAAAATGACCAATGCCACCGTCGTTGACATCGCGTTCGAAGTTCTGATGAATGGCGGTGCGAGTGTTGTAAAATTCAGCATGAATGAACAAGACGTGCGACATGTCATGAATCATGCCTGGGTCGCTACTGCATCCGATGGTGGCGTCAAAGCTCCCGGACCCACGAAACCACACCCGAGGAATTATGGAACCTTTCCGCGTAAAATTGGACATTACGCCCTCGCGGAAAGTGTGATCACCCTCGAACAGGCGATCTTCAGTATGACTGGCCTACCCGCCCGTATTCTATCGATGAAAGATCGCGGGTTGCTGAAGGCTGGCATGTACGCCGACATTGCTGTGTTTAATCCTGAAACGATCAAAGACAACGCTACCTTTGACCAACCGCATCAGTACGCATCTGGAATCCAATTTTTGTTTGTCAACGGGCAAGCCACCATTGTCGATGGGAGGCCCACCGGAGCGCTTCCCGGACGCGCCCTGAAACACCCTTGCACCGAGCAATTATCAAAATAAACTTTCATCGCTTGTCGCTTTCAAAGCTTGCATTTCTACCCGAATCAAACGCGCGGGGTTATCGATGACCCCGCTCAGCAAAATCCATCATTGTTCCCCCTGAAAAATCACAACCCTCGTTAATGTCAATCAAGCGTAGGCACAGCTAAACCACTTTGTGCACGAATCTATTTTCACCTCAAAGCGTTCCAATGCCCTACTCAACACACTTTCACAAAATAACTCTTCTTGTTGTTTTTCTGGCGTGCTTGTCTACACATCTGTTTGTATCCGTTGGTTTGGCACAAACCGGCACAACAAAAGCCGAAGCAACGCAACGCGAAGATGAAGGCCGACGTCCAAGTGAGCCAAAGCAGCCCACGCCTGCTTACCCAACCATGGTAAATGGTGTTCCCGGGATCGACCTGATGAAGCGTCTTGGAGCAAAATTCGAATTGGGCGTGTCGCTACGTGAAATCGATAACTACTCAAATCTGTTTGATCGCACAGACCCCAATCGTGATGGTCAACACACCAAAGAAGAATACGTCGACGGCGGCAGATACATGACGCCTCAAGCTCGGGCAGGCATTTTCAACGCATCAGATGAAAATCATGACGGAGTGGTCACCCGCTCTGAATATGTGCTCAACCGGATCATTACCGACGAAGGGAAATCAATCATCCAAGCGATGGACAAAAACAAAAATGGAATTGTTGAGTCGATGGAGTTTGTCGAAACCAGCAGAAAACGCATAGGTAACCAGACTCTCGCGAGCGGTTTTTTTTCCCTGCTGGATCGTAATCGGGACGGTACCATCCCCATCCCCGAATACCTCCGCATTTGGGGGCAGTTGGCCCGCGAAGGCCAAGCCCCTGCGGAAAACCGTATCACAAGCCAACGCAAACGAACTCAGCAGCAACGCTCCCAACAAGAAAACGCTCTTCAGCCGAACTCAGACGGGCCGCCTGAAACCTTCCCTCAGACTGATCCACAGCACGATCTGCCCCCACGCCGGAATCAAGCTAATCCACCCTCTATTGATGAAGTGTTCCAACGATTCGACCGTAACCAAGATGGAACATTGGCAAGGGACGAAATCGCGGGCTTCGCGCCGGCTTTCATCCTGCCCGCGGACCTAAATCAGGATAACGTGGTCACAAAACAGGAACTGAAATCGTATCGTAAAGCCAGGCGAACAAGAAACACTTCCAATGCTCAACAAAAGCCGCAGCCCTGAGCGTCTGAAACGCCGAGCTGCTGACTTGTCAAAAGGCTAGGAATCCTGTTTTGCTGAGGTGTTTAGCCGCGGCAACGTGCCGCCGCTGGCACTCGAAGTCGCTGATACTTGAAGTTACCGAACAGCAGCACAACTCCACTACTCCTGAACCGACAGCAAGAGCACGCGACGCGTAAGGAAAGACGCGTGAATCAATCGTGCCCTTGATAACGGCACTACGGCAACTCTTTCACGCGAATGTTTTTCCAAATAACTTGCCCCTTGTTGCCTTTATGGATCTGCAAGCCAAAGAATCCCTCCGGGTACTGTCCATTATCTACCCAGTGGGCCACCGGCACACCATTGATCCAGGTCTTTACTACATTGCCTTGGGCCGAGATCGTCAAACGATTCCAGCCTTTCCGATCCAATGCTGCCCTAGCAGCTGCGTGCTCTTCGAGCCAAACAGGATAAAAGTACCCACCACAACTTTGCCCATAGATGCCTCCTGACCAAAAGCGATCACCCGTGATGCCTTCCATCTCGGCTTGTGGCCCGTAGACTGTCACGCCTTTTTTACCAGGCTTTGTTCGAGCGCGAAACATAACTCCAGAGTTGCCATCCACTTCCCAACGCATCTCGCAGGTAAACACAAAGTTTTTGAAGTCTGATTTGTCAGTGCACAAATACGTGCTACCTGTTCCCGGAACGCACGTACCGACCAGCATTCCCTTCTTTACTTCAAACTTGCACTCGCCCCCCTTCGGCGTCCAACCCTGCAAATCTTTTCCATTGAACAATGATTCAAAGCCGTCCGTCAACTCAGGCTCTTTGTCTGTGTTGAGCAGCATTTCTGCCGCCTCTGGGGCATTATCTTGGCTTTTGTATTTTTCATACCAAGCAGCTTGTGCAGGATCAACATTCCCGGCTGAAGCGAAACCAAGCGTAAACTGCACGCTGGTAATTAACGTAAACACAATGATCAGACTGTTTTGTTTCATCAGAACGCACTGGCAAGGAGGGAAAGTATAAGCGTAATTGGGGACGTACCCGTTTCAGGAACCATTAGTTTAACCTCGCGGGTGATCCAAAGGAATTCCCGACCACCCTGAGAAACGGGACGCAAGATGAAAGGCGAATCGCCTCTATCCCGCCAATCTTCGCTTTCGCGATTGCCAAAGATCAAAACCGTCGCAAATACTTGCGCGATTCACGGAGCCACGTGCACTGACCTCCACGCTGAGACACACTTTGTGTCCGGTGCAACACAGACATTGTCGCTGGGGACATCCCGCATCCACGATGCCATATCGGGTCCGGTTTGTGTTGTGCTCGTACGCCATCCCGCCTCGTATGTTCTTACGAGACGTGCGGAAGTCACGGGGCTCGCTCGATTCGCCTTAACCGATCTCCGTAAGACGTCAGTCTCCAATGGCGGGCGCCCTGCCGGCGGTTGCAGTCCGTCGGAAAGTCAGATGGTTTGCCCATGTTGTCCG
>CAXGRW010000494.1:0-4405 GCA_964012125.1 uncultured Rhodopirellula sp. | reverse complement strand
GCCGTCTCCGTAGCAGCGATGATACCCAAGCAGGGATGCGCCTCAACCAAAGCGGTGACAGCTTGAACGACTGGCTTTGACTCAGCACCGGACCAACCCAGATCCACCAGAATGTCGCCTTCCATCTCAGCAGCCATTTCGTCAAGCAACGTGGTTTGCAAAGGTTGACCACGTATCGCATCAAGATCGGCGATGTAAAAAGAATGGATACCGAGTTCACGGTACTGTCGAACCAATGTGACAGGGTCCCCGCAACATGACTGGACAGGCTGGTAGCTTGACCGCTCGCCCGCGATGGCATGCACCGCTTTGCCTCCGGCGAGATCGATAACGCCAACGAGCCGGCGGAAAGGCCAGTCCGTGGAGCCCACGGTCACGCCGCGTTTTCGTCAGCAGGCAAAGAGAAGACTGACTCGACTTTTACAATCGCGTAGTCATCGGGGAAAGTATGGATCGCTTGGACAAGCATTGAGTTCTGACGTGTTTCAACATTCACATAACTCAATGCACCCAACGCCATGCGTCCACTCGCATCAAAGGTGTGCAACAAACCTTCGGTGGGTCCGTCACCCAATTGCTGCTGAACCATCCAGAACATGTCCGGTTCAACCGACTCCAACTGGAAACTTGTTCGGTACTCAATACCATCGCGACATTGCGCACGCTCGGTGCGACTGCCTTTCAACGACTTGGCCAACAGACATCTACGTTTAGGCAGCGGTTGGTGGGCGCTCGTTGCGACTTCGCAAAGGGTCACGCCTCCGCCGTTCCACGTGATGACATGACCGCAGTTGGTGATATCGACCTGCGCCTCGTAACGCGTCCGCTCTACACGCCGACTCTTATGAATCGTGTAAAGTTCGGGATGCAAAGACCGGCTGAATACCTGAAACGCCAGTTCGGCGACTTTTGGGCGGACCGAAAGCACAATGGAGTTCCGTAACACGAACGAGTATAAAATCCGAAGTTGACTTGCCACGCGGGACAATTGTCTCATCGGTTAAATCCCGCAGCCAGCCAATCGGCATAACCTAGGGAATGAATGATTGTTGCCTGATATCGCAAATCGAATTCAGGACTCGCAGTACAAACACTTCTGTCGCTTGCACTGAGTGTATTATAGGCACTGTATCCGAACTGGCTAAAGAGCGTTTAAGCTGGTAGGACAAGAATATCTTTTTTACGTTACAATTTATTTTACCATTGACATCATCAGCGAAGCTTGCGCCATGGTAATCGTGATCGATAACTACGATTCCTTTACATACAACCTTGTGCAGCGACTGGGTGAAATTGACCCGGCCGCGGAGATCCGTGTGTACCGCAACGACAATTTGTCGTTAGCTGAGATCGATGCCATGTCACCATCGCGAATTTTAGTCTCACCGGGTCCATGCACACCCAATGAAGCTGGCATAAGCGTTGACTGCATTAAACGATTCGCTGGTCGGGTACCCATTTTGGGTGTGTGCCTGGGTCATCAATCGATTGGTCAAGCATTTGGTGCCACCATCATTCGTGCTCCGGAACTGATGCACGGCAAAACCGATCACATCGAGCACGATAACCAAGGCCTTTTTAAGGGAATCGAGAATCCGTTTGTGGCAACCCGCTACCACAGCCTCGTCATCAAACCGACGACATTACCGAAAGAACTGACGGTCTCTGCCTGGACCGATACCGGCGGCGAAAGACAAATCATGGGTGTGCGGCACACCGAATTCTCTCTTGAAGGCTGGCAATTTCACCCCGAAAGTTTTCTGACCGAGCCGGGGATTGAATTACTAAGACGATTTCTTAACTGGTAGCTCACCGAGTCAAGA
Source organism: uncultured Rhodopirellula sp. (assembly GCA_964012125.1). Lineage (GTDB taxonomy): Bacteria > Planctomycetota > Planctomycetia > Pirellulales > Pirellulaceae > Rubripirellula. Next base: position 2,582 of record CAXGRW010000494.1, on the reverse strand, counting down.
CACTTTGCTAAAAAATACTTTCTCAGCAGTGTCCCGAAGAATCCACTGACGGTCAGTTTTCGACAGCGGATTCAAATGCTCACGCACCAAATCAATCGATGATTGATAGTCGTGCTTCCCTTGCAGTTGATAGGGGCAATCGCTGGCCCACATCAGTCGCTGTGGCGAAAACGAATCAACGACTCGCCGAAGCATGGGAAGTAAATCTTTATAAGGTGTTTGTTTCTTCCCTAAAGCGTAAAAAGCTGATGTCTTGACATGGACGTTTCGGTGGCGAGCAAGCTGACACAGGGAATTGAGCTGACCCGGGACGATTTCTCCTGTGACTCCCACGCGGCCAAAATGATCAATCACCACTCGAGTCTCGGGATATTTCACGCACAACTGGTCGATCACAGCGAAGTCGGCTGGGTTGATCAATGGGCAGATAGACAATCCTTTGCGGCCAGCGATTTCCCAAAGTTTTGCCATCCCGGGATCGGTCAACCAGCTTTTTGTGTCTTCACCCCGACGACTAATCCGGAATCCACGAACACCTGCCGCGGATAACGCTGCAATTTGCGTGGGCAACTCCGCAGCGTGGTGATCAATAATGCCAACCCCAGAGAAAACTCCCGGGTATTTCTTGATCACACCAAGCATGTACGAATTGTCGGTGTTGTAAAAACTCATTTGAATCAGCACCACACGATCAACGCCGGATGGCTGACATTCTGCCATCAGTTGCTGCGGTGTGAAACTTGCCGGCACCATGTCGTCGAGGGAGAAACGACGCGTATCGATCGGGTATCGTTCAACATCTGGCGTCCACACATGCACGTGAGCATCGATCCATCCAATGTTTTTGCTCGCCTCGCCTGCTACCGAGGGACCGGTACGTTTACCCGTCTTGGAATCCTGTTCGACACCAACGCTCGGATTCTGACCAGCACACAAAGCCACGCCGCCTTTCAACAGCGATAAGGAAGAAACGGCTCCGCCCAAAAACACGCGTCGTGGCATGTACCTGTTCATCAGTGATCACCTCAGTGAGACAACAATTGCATGCGAAAAAAAGACAACCGCAAAACCCTGTAGCAAAAATCCGGACTGACCACTCGTATAGCCCTTAATCCTTAATACTCGGCAACATTAAGTGGACAATTCCATCGGCCAATCTTCCACCCAATGCTCAATAAAAGATCTGCACACACTCAAACGGGCTGCTGTTAATCAGCCAGCCCCATCACCTGCACACCCATTTCACCGACTCACTTTTTTGTCACATAGACAAAATAGGCACCGTGCACCGTACCGTCCTCGGCTTCGAAGGATGCTGACAAAGTTTTCTTGCCGGGTTTGACCGTTAAATCAAACGTGACTTCCTTGGCATCATTTTCAATCGCCTTGGAGACAGTGACGTCACCAATTTGCAAGGTTGCCTTCGTGGGATTGATGGCAACACCGTCGGCAGTGCGGTAGGCTTTGGCACCCGGAACGGCCGCACCGGGTGCAAGCGATGCGGCAATCGGCAGATCAACCTCTTCGGGCCAACGTCGCAGTCGGAACTGATACTCACCAGGCTCAGTCACTTTCACATTCCAAAAACCGGTATTTCCTTTTCCGTTCATAGCGCGACGCACATGACTTTGATTCCAAGGAGTCGAGCCAGTGGTAATCCAATCGTGCGACGTCAAGCGGGCAGGATTATCGGCGGGATGTCCTAGGTAGATAGCAGTCGCGTTTTGAAACGAAGGTTCAATTTCCGCCCACCATTGGTTGTAGAAGTCTGTCAGACGCTGCACCACCTGAGGATGTTTTGCTGCAACATTCTTTTTTTGGCCTGGATCCGACTTGATGTTGTAGAGTTCTTTCCCGTTATTCAATCGCCAGTTTGAAGTCATGACGGCACTTTTCCGCCATTTGATCGGGTCTTTCACACGCTGCGAATCTGTCACAAGTATTCGATCCGGCCAAGCATCAGGTTGCTTTCCACTGAGCAACGGTGTAATCGAAACGCCGTCAAACTTTACGTCCTTAGGGGCCTCGACCTCACACAAATCAATCAACGTTGGCAGAACATCAACGTAGGCCGTGATGGTCTCAACATCACGCCCACCGCTCAGTTTTCCCTTAGGCCACCGAATGAACATCGGAACACGATGGCCCCCGTCATATTCGCTGCCTTTCTTGCCACGCATGCCCGAGTTAAAGACGCGGTCACCGGCAGACGTTCCATTGTCCGTCGTGAAGATAAAGATTGTGTTCTCGGCCAACCCCTGCTCATCAAGGAAGGCCCGCAACTCACCGACATTCTGATCGATGTTGGCGATCATGCCGTAAAAGTTTGCCAAGTTGACGTTTTGGTCCTGATAAGGCTCGCTAAATTCCTCGGGAGAATGCATGGGCCCGTGCGGTGCATTCGTCGCAATGTAGGCTAGGAAAGGCTTCCCGGCATCCTTCTGCGTTTTGATAAAATCTTTGGCGTAGCGGAAAAATACATCCGTGCAAAACCCCTCAACTGCCTCGGGCTTGCCGTTATGCCAGTAACTGCCGTCGAAGTAGGCATTGTCCCAGTAGTCCGGTGTCTGCCCCACACCGCC
>CAXGRW010000493.1:0-4418 GCA_964012125.1 uncultured Rhodopirellula sp. | reverse complement strand
GGCTATTCCCCAACAAAAACGATCAACCCTGAATTCGATGAGACGCACCGAACACATGTTGTTGAAACAGACATCAAAACATTGAAGCACATTGGGCGTTATCGATTGGAATCCATTCTTGGCAAAGGTTCCTACGGTGTCGTCTACAAAGCTTATGACGGGCAACTTGAGCGTCACGTTGCAATCAAAGTTCCTCGCGTCAAACTCACTGATCATCCCGAAACCATCCAAGCATATGTGACCGAAGCGCGTACTGTTGCAAATCTTGAGCACGGGCACATCGTTCCAGTTTTCGATGTTGGCGAGAACGATGAGGTACCGTGCTACATCGTGTCGAAATACATTGAAGGGCAAGATCTGTCAAAAAAACTTAAGCAGGGCAGGATTCCATTGGAGAAATCGGCACAAATAATCGCCTCGATTGCCGACGCACTCCACTACGCCCACAAACAAGGCGTCGTCCATCGAGATGTAAAACCCGGCAACATCATCATCAGTTCCCGCGGTCACGCTTTTCTTGTCGATTTCGGGCTTGCTCTCAACGATCAAGATCTCGGAGAGGGGCCGCAGTACGTTGGCAGTCCAGCGTATATGTCTCCAGAGCAAGCCAGAGGTGAGGGACACCGTGTCGATGGTCGCAGCGACATCTACAGTCTCGGGGCGGTACTCTACGAACTCTTGACGGGCAAACGGGTTTTCACTGCCGATTCTCGATCTTCTCTTCTGAAGAAAATCGCTTCCCTGGATGCCAAACCGCTAAAACAAATAGATGAGACCGTTCCTGCAGAACTGGAACGTATTTGCATGAAAGCCATCACACGCAGAGCAAGTGATCGCTATAGCGCCGCATTTGAATTGGCAGCAGAGCTCCGACAATTCATTGAAGAACCCGATCCGCAACACGCTTCAACCACTCGCGCGTCCGCGAGAAACAATGTTACAAAGAATGTTGACCAAGCAGAAAGTTCAACGGCTGACTCGACACCAACACGCATTGTCCCAAAAGGTCTGCGTGCATTTAACATGCACGATGCCGATTTTTTTCTCGAGCTGCTGCCCGGACCACGTGATCGATATGGTCTGCCAGACACTCTTCGGTTCTGGAAACAGAGAATCGAAGAACTGGATCCAGATCAAACGTTTGCAACAGGATTAATCTATGGTCCATCAGGCTGTGGCAAATCCTCATTACTCAAAGCGGGCCTTCTACCCCATCTATCCGACCGGATCACCACCGTTCACGTGGACGCAACGCCAGATGAAACTGAAGAACGGCTGATCCGTGCACTTCGCAAAGAATGCCCGGAATTGGCTCCGTGTCTGGATCTGCCAAGGTCAATCGCGTTCCTGCGACGTAGCCGCAAGTTCAGTTCGGATGCAAAACTGTTGATTGTCATTGATCAGTTCGAACAATGGCTTCACGCCATCAACGACGACGATGGCCGCAACGAACTGGTCACAGCTCTTCGTCAATGCGACGGATCACACGTGCAATGCCTGCTGCTGATTCGTGATGACTTCTGGCTTGCGGTGAGCCGATTCATGCAGGAATTGGAGGTGCCGCTTATCGATGGTAAAAACGTCACGATGGTCGATCTATTTGATCGAACCCATGCGTGCCGAGTCCTGACTGCCTTGGGGCGAGCCTTTGATCGGCTTCCAAAAAACTCACTTGACATGACTGCCGAACAACTGACTTTCATCGAACAATCGGTGGATGAACTGGCTGATGATGGCAAGGTGATCTGCGTCCGGCTCACATTGTACGCAGAAATGATGAAATCAAAGCCGTGGAATCGTGAAACGCTGAACCTGCTCGGTGGCACGCGAGGGGTTGGCCTGACCTTTCTGGAAGAAACATTCAGTACAGCGTCTGCATCACCCGAACATCGTTACCACCAAAAAGCCTGTCGAGCAGTTCTCAAATCACTCTTGCCAGCTTCAGGGATCGACATCAAAGGTGAGATGAAATCCCGACGCGAACTGCTGATAGCATCAGGTTATACAAATCGACCGCAGGACTTCGAAACTCTGATCCGAATTCTTGACAGCGAAGCGAGACTAATCACACCAACGGATCCAGAAGGTGCACGTGATGAGGATCAATCATGGAATGAACCCAACACACCCGAAGGGCAATACTATCAATTGACGCACGACTATCTGGTGCACTCACTGCGTGAATGGTTGAACCGCAAGCAGATGGAAACCCGTCGTGGTCGAGCCGAACTAAAATTGGCGGAACGCACAAAAAACTGGCAGGAAAAAAGGGAAAACCGGAACTTACCCTCAACCATCGAGTGGTTGCAAATCCACTTGATGACTGCCGCAAAAACAAGGACAAAGTCACAGCAGGAATTAATCCAGCGCACCAATGTCGTGCAGGCAAGACACTGGGCAGTCATTGCAGCTCTGTTTTTGAGCCTGCTTCTGGGTGGACAACAACTATTGATTTACACTCAACGGCAAAGCACGCGGATCTCCGTCAACAGTCTTCAGGGTGCATCTGGCAACGCCGTCCCATTTGCCTTGGAAAATCTGAAGCAACTACCTGAGGACTTGGTGGTCACCGAACTGACAAGCCGTTTCGCGGACGCTCCGCCGCAACAGAAGTTGAGTTTGGCATACGGCTTGGCAAACTACGATCGCGTCGATCTTGACACACTTTTGAACGGTTTGGTGAGTGAGTCTACCAAGCCAGAAGAAATGGAAAACATTCTGGGCGCGATCAAGAGCCACAAAGCTGAAGCCATGCCAATGATTCTTTCGCATGCTGCTCAGGCTACCCGCAAATCAAAATGGGGAATAAAGACCCGGCTTGCAATTGCTGCCATGCATTTTGGGAACACCGAACCGATGGTCGAAATGCTCACTTACAAAGAAATCACGGATATCAAAAACCTCCTTGTACTGCCTGAGATACAGCAGAGTCTTGAGTCAGAATTCCAAGCTTTCAAACAGGCGGAAGAAGAGGCTGACAAAAAACGAATCACTCTTGATGTTGGCCCCGAGACACACTTCAGAATGGCCCAAATCCTCGGCTACCTGGACAAACCACAAGACGCCCTCACATATCTTCTCAAATCTTGTTCAGGTCATCAGGGTGAATACAACGCGCAACAGTTGGCACTGAAGTGCGTGCTGGAATCCCAATTGCACACGCAACTCCAACGCAAAAACGACGGCCTAAGATGGTGGCTGTTCGAAGAGGAAGTTAAGAAGCGCATATTGAAGTTCAAAACTGCGTCGATGAACACACTCGAAGAGCTCAGAAAAGTCGACGGAGATGGCTTGCAGTTTCGCAAATCTAAAATCCTTGTGACCGCATGGCAGGGCAACCTTGACGCGGCCAAGAGAATGCTGCTCGAACTTCGCGACTCTGACAAGGAAAATCCAAACATCCAATTTGAGACTGCTCGACTTGCCTCACAACTCTGCCGAGCTTGCTTTGCATACAATTATAAATTTCACTTGAAATGGAACAAAGAGATATGCCTCGACCACCTGAACCTGGCCTACTTGGAGCTCGGTTATCAGGACGTGTCAGCAATTCAGGGTTCACTTGATTTCATCCCCATGCAAGATGATATTGCATTCAACAAGCTTACCCTAAGAATCCTCCAAAAAGAGTCTTTTCCCGACCAACGGACGACCTTCATTTCACTGTTTCCAGACTGGTGTGGTAACTTGACTGACCTGCCAATTTACTCTGAGGCGTTTCATTCACCACATATCCGATCTGGCTTTTGCTTGGCACTTGGGGGTGTCAACCTGGACACTCAGAAAATGATGCACTCATACCAAGCCAAACTAAAAACGTGGTACGAGGAGAGCAATGACAGTGGTACTCACAATGCTGCCCGATGGACGCTAAGTCAGTGGAATGGACACTCCCCGCAAAAAATCAAAGCAACATCAAGACCAAGTGAAGAAAGGCAGTGGTGGCATACCCCCTTCGGGTTGAGTTTTGTTCGAATTTCCCCCGGCAGCCAGTATGTTACCGTGCGGGAAAAAATGGTTCCCTTTTCGATCGAACAACCTTACTGGATCAGCGACAGCGAAATAAGCGCCGAGCTATTTCAACAATTCCTGGATGACGACTCGTATGGTGGTGGGAAACCTGGAATCAACATCTGGTCATCCGTTTCTGATCGCACACTGAAATTAAACCCACAACGTCCCATCGAAAAACTGACTTACAGCGATGCGGTGCAATTCTGCAACTGGTTGAGTACACGGTTGGGCCTGGAACCACACTACAACGTCAAAGAAGTGAATGGCAACTTTCAAATTAAAGAAAATTCCAATGGGGCATTTCGATTACCCACCACACTAGAATGGATTTTTGCTTGCCGTGCTGGGACACACACCGAATTCAGCTTTGGTGACGACGCAAACTACTTAGGGGAATATGCCTG
>CAXGRW010000492.1:0-4419 GCA_964012125.1 uncultured Rhodopirellula sp. | reverse complement strand
GATCGTTGGACAAAGAGGCATCGCTGGGCCATCGATGTTTTCCTACCAAATGCCGATAGCGGATCGTCGCTGATAGGCGAGTGCAGCCGCTTTCCCGGATCAGATTCATCACAGCCCAGATACAACACAGCTCAGGTTCACACACAGTGTGTCCTCACAGGAACCGAAGACCCCTGTCAGTGTTGGGGGCCGAACAACTGTTTGTGGTCGCTGCCGCGATCCTGCCGCGATCCTGCTGGGGTGACCGATCCCTTTCACTTCCTTGACCCGATCAACCGCAAATATTAATCACATTGGCAGCAATTCATGACAGAGCAGACGGATGACATTCAGGCCGTGGAAGAACTTGGCCAGGCACGAGACGCAATCGTTACCGAATTGCGCAAGACGATCGTTGGGATGGACGATGTTATCGATGAGATGATGATTGCGATCTTCGCGCGTGGGCATTGCCTGTTGGTGGGGGTGCCAGGGTTGGCCAAGACGTTGCTGGTAAGTTCGCTCGCACAAACGATGTCACTTTCTTTCAAGCGTATCCAGTTCACCCCTGACCTGATGCCGTCAGATATTACGGGAACGGAATTGCTGCAGGAGGATCCCACGACTCACGAACGGCGTTTCAAGTTTCAGAAGGGACCGGTCTTTACCAACCTGTTGCTCGCTGACGAAATTAATCGAACGCCTCCCAAGACTCAGGCTGCGCTGCTAGAGGCGATGCAGGAAAAGCGTGTTTCGTCAGGTGGTGAAGAGTTTGTGTTGGACAAGCCATTCTTTGTTCTTGCGACTCAGAATCCAATTGAACAAGAGGGGACGTATCCCTTACCCGAGGCACAGCTCGACAGGTTCCTGTTCAATGTGATGGTCAAGTATCCGAGCCGGGATGAAGAGCTCGATATCATGCGTAGCGTGACCAGTGACGATGAGCCGGTGTTGAACGAAGTTGTTGATGGTCCAACAATTGAGAAATTTCAGCACGTGGTGCGGCGTATTCCGGTTGCGGACCACGTCTTTGAATACGCAGCTGCTTTGGTACGGGCAACGCGTCCTGACGAGCCAGACTCGCCAGAGTTTGTAAAAAAGCTGATGTCTTGGGGAGCTGGGCCACGAGCCTCGTTGAACCTGATTCTTGCTGGCAAAGCCAGGGCAGCGCTGCGCGGACGATGCCATGTTTCTGTTGAAGACATCAGAGAGTTGTGTCTGCCTGTTCTGCGGCATCGCGTCATTCCAAGCTTTGCAGCACGTTCAGAAGGAATGACAACAGATGATCTGATTGAAAAACTTGTGGCTGAAATCCCTTCTGACGAAAAACTGCTCTCGCGGACGACAGGCTGAATCAGATGTCGGATCATCAAGCACAAACCAGTTACCTCGATCCCGAGGTATTGCAGAAATTAGGTAATCTGGAACTCATCGCTCGTGAGGTCGTTGAAGGTTTGCGCGTGGGCAGCCATCGGAGTCAGTTGCGTGGATTCAGTACCGAGTTTGCTCACCATCGGCAGTATGCGCCTGGTGATGCTTTGCGTACCCTCGACTGGCGAGTGTACGGTCGAACCGATCGCTATTACACAAAACTGTACGAGGCCGAGACAAATTTTGATTGCTATCTGCTGTTGGATGCCAGCGCGTCGATGAGTTACGCATCGGGCAAGGTTAGCAAGCTTGAGTACGCAAAATTCCTGGCGGCATCGCTGGCTTACCTCGTACTCAAACAGCGGGATTCCGTAGGAATATCGATCTTTGATTCAGAGGTCCGGGCTTACCAGCCACCCCGTTCAAACATGAGCGTGATTCTGCAGATTGAAAAGCTGTTGCGTGATATCAAGCCGGTACCGAGAACCAGTCTTGCCAAACAGTTGCACGATGTGGCTCTGATGATGAAACGGCGCAGTTTCGTTGTGGTGATTTCGGATCTGCTGTCTGACGTTGATGATATTTTGGCAGGTCTTGAGCACCTCCGCTTTGATGGTCACAACGTTGTCGTTCTGCATACGCTTGATCCCTACGAACTGCAATTTCCGTTTCAAGGTGCTTGGTGTTTCGAGGGGCTTGAGTCGGAGGAGCCGCTGACGACGCAAGCGGAGCGGATTCGAGAGGATTACCTCGCAAGTTTCAATCAATATGTTGAGGCGATTCGCAACGGATGCCTTGCGAGTCAAGTCGACTACACCACGGTCGATACGTCGCGTGCTCTGGATGAAGTTCTCAGTGAATTTTTCCACAAGCGGCAGGAAACACTTGGTGGTCCTTCGGCGGGAGCAAGTGGGTGACATTTTTAAATCCACTGATCTTGTTGGGGGTTCTCGGCATCGGGTTGCCCATCCTCGCGCATTTGATCAATCGTCAGCAGATTCGGCGGACTGATTGGGCAGCGATGCAGTTTCTGAATCGGAGCGTGCGCGTACGCTCACGACAGATCCGATTGCGTGACATACTGTTGTTGTTGCTGCGTTGTCTGGCTTTGTTGTTGCTGGTGTTAGCGTTGGCGAGGCCGGCGAGTGATACAGAGGACGGATTCAATTTGCTGGGTGAGCAGCGTGCCGGTGTAATCATCGCTGTGGATGGCTCGTTTAGCATGTCGCACGGTGATGAGAATGCGACACGTTTTGAAAGGGCGATTGAGAAGGTCAAGGTGATCGGTGAACAGGTCAAACGCGGTGACCCGATTTCTCTGGTCTTGCTTGGTGGTGAGCACCGAGTCGTGCTTCGTAACGTGGCTTTCGACCCCGATCGGTTCGCAATGGTTTTGGCCGAGTTGAAGCCGACGCCCGAATCGATGGACGTCAATAGCATCCCACAACGATTGGAAATGCTGATTCAGGACATGGATTCGGCGCAGAAGGAGGTGTATCTCGTCACTGACACCCAGACGCGGGATTGGGGCGATATCTCTTTGCCCACCTTTGATGCGATCAAAAACCTGGCGGAGCTGGCAACTGTATTTCTCGTTCCCGTGACTGGGGCTGATGATAATCTTGCGGTGACTGGATTGGATTTGGTTTCTGGAACGCTGCGGAACGGAGCAGTCGCTCGCTATCGTGCTACCGTCCATAACTTTGGGCAAACGCCGGTTGCAGACGTTGAGGTTCGTTGTCGTGTTGAAGGGGTGCAGATCGATAGCAAGCGAATTGCCATGATTCCCCCCGGTACTTCCCAGACGGTGTCACTTTTTGTTCCGTTTTATAACGCGGGGCCGACGCGGATCACCGCCGAGATCACCGAGGATAAACTCTCTACCGACAATGTAAGACACGTTGTGGCCGTGGTTCGTGACACGGTGGCTGTTTTGTGTATCGATGGTTCAGGGGGCGCAGTGTCACAGCTCGTGCTGGCTGGTTTGCTTGCCCGAGCTGACAGCGGGACGCGATCTGGCAGTGGGACTGAACAAAACGAAGGTTATCAGGTGGACACCGTGCAATGGCCGTCCGTGCCGGAGAAACCGTTTGATGCCTACGATGTCGTCATCTTGGCTGATGTACCGGAGATTACGCAGCAGCAGTCCCAGGCCTTGTCGGATTTCGTTCGGCAGGGAAATGGGTTGATTTGGTTTGGCGGTGAGAATGTGAAGGCGGCGGAATGGAATCGATTGTCAAACAATGGCGGAAAATCGTTACTGCCTGCAAAACTTGGATCCATCGTTGATGCACGCGATGACCTTGGGGTAGGCAAGCCGCTGGCCCCCGAGTTGCCGGATCACACGATCTGTCGACCGTTGCGTTCCCTGCCGGAAGATTTGCTCAACGAAACGCGATTTCTGAAACGGATGCAAGTTGAATTGGCTGACGCGAGTGTGCCCGTCCTGAGCCTCGCTGGTACCAACGCACCGGTGTTGATTGAGCATTCTGTGGGGCGGGGGCACGTTTGTATGTTCACAACCTCGGCGCACACTGCCTGGAATAACATGGCGTTGACTCCTGTATTTCCCATGCTGCTGCAGCAGGTCGTGACTTACATGGTGGGGCGTGAGTTTGAGCAGCCAAGAATCGTTGGCGATTCGCTGTCGCTCTTTTATGTTGACCAACCTGACGCGAGCGATGCGGTATTCGATACACCCTCGCAGAAAACGATTACGGTGCCCGTGAGCGAACATCGTAACCAGTATTTGGCGATGCTCGAAAAATCAGAGGAGTCCGGATTCTATACGGCTCGCGTCAGTGTTCAGGCTCCAGGCATGCCGGTCGCTGTCAATGTTGATACTCGGGAATCGGATGTTGCCTGCGTGGATGAGACAGAATTGCGGGAAAGTCTGCAAGTAACTGGAATCACTGTGTCCGCTGACGAGGCAGGTCTTATGGCCGACATCAGCATGGCACGAACTGGCCGTTCGTATTGGCGGTTCTTCATGATCGTGGCGTTGTGCTTGTTGGTTGCTGAGAGCTTGTTCGCTGATCGTTTGCAAGGTCGCAAACAGTCAAGCGGGCA
>CAXGRW010000491.1:0-4457 GCA_964012125.1 uncultured Rhodopirellula sp. | reverse complement strand
TCCTGCTCTACCCACGTTCCAAGCACCCCGTTCCAAGCACCCCGTTCCAAGCACCACCAGATCGTCAACCATTTGCAAAGTTGCACGACAGCGAACTTTACATTTGATCAAGTGGCTTTTTTGGCCTGCTTCAATTGATCATGCTCCTCACGGACCTTGTAAAAAGGGTCCAGCGGATAACAGCCACTGACAATGCCATTACGTGGCGCCGTCGTACAATCACTGAAGGTGCGACACACTTTCTTCCGAGTCAACTGCTCTCCTGACAGGACATCAGCAGGCAACTCGGGATAAGACAGCACCATTCGGCCCAAACCTACGGAATCTACCCAATTCTCCCGAATAAGGGCTTGGGCAGCATGCGGCAACCAGTCCTGAAGATAGCTGTAGCCTGAACCAACAAATACCATCTCTGGATGCTTCTGTTTCAATTCAGCAGTTGCACGTAACTGGCGTGCCACACCTACCAGCGGATCTTCCGGTGGTTTGTATCCATCGCTGGGCGGAAAATATGCGGGTCGCTGGATATGCGGATTGTAATATGGACTCCCTGCTGTCGTACAAACGAGCTTGATACCCAGACTTTTCAGAAGCTCCATGAATTTTGAGGGCTCACTCAAATCGACTTCGCAGCCCGATACATCACTACCAAATGCGAAACGTGAATCCCCAAGCGGGTCAGCGACGCCGATTCGGTCGGTCCCCGGCTGAAACGGCAGGAAATCAAAAATGCTGAGCCTGACCCCAATCATCAAACCTGGAGCTCGCGAGTGAATCCCTTGAACAATTTCGCGTAGAAAGCGTGTTCGGTTCTCAAAACTACCACCAAACCGCCCAACTCGATCAACACCACTTAATAGCTCATGACCCAGATAACCATGGCAATGTTTGATGTCAACAAACTGAAAACCTGCCCGCTGCGCGAGTACGGCAGCGTTAACGAAATCATCTACGAGGTCCTTTAACTCATCATCCGAAAAAATCACGGCTCCATCATCAATCCCCAACCGTGCATCCAGTGCTGGATTGCGTTGCACCGTCCGCGGTTCGCTAACACTTTTTTGGTTGGGACGTGCATACCTCCCCGAGTGAGTCAACTGTAAGCCGACCACCAAATCATCTTCCATGCCAAAGTTAGCTCGGTGAGCCTTGGACAACTCCAATCTCAACGACTCAATATCTGCCAGATTCTCCGCAGAAATCATCAACTGATTAGGGTTAGCGCGACCATCAGCGCGGACTGCAACTGCTTCTCCACCCCACATCAACTTTGCACCACTAAGGCCAAAATTCCGCCAACGCCTCCTCGTCAAATCGGTCGGCTTTCCATCAAGAGTTCCATCCCAACCCTCCATGGGAAGTATGCAAAATCGATTTCCAATTCTCAGTCCATCGACATGCAATGGATCAGCAAGAGGATTGCCGCTGGTCACGATCTGTTCATCACAGGGAAACTCAATTCCCAAATTGGCAAGATGGCTCACAAAGTCATCGTGATTTTTAAAACTTGCCACACGCGGGTAAGCCATCAATTCTCCTCTTTCATGATTCTCTGAATATCACTTGCAATCAATTCTAGAACTGCAGCATCCGATTCAGGTCGATGGGGTGAATCCGGATGCGTCTCATCGCTGGCAAGCATGCCTCGAATTTTCAAAAACATTGCAGCGGAGTGTTTGTATGCTGGCGCTGGATCGCGGAAGGTGAAGGCACCCAGATACTGAAGTAAATCATTCAGCTCATAAAAACGCGGATCCCCCGACTCCCACATGACATCCCGTCGAGCAAATGCATCAGGGGCAAACGTGCTCAACCCCAACAAATAGTCACTCCCATACATAACCATATCGATGGCAAGATCATTTCCGGTAAACACTTTAAAATCAGGTCGAACTCGATTTCGCAACTCAAGACGCTGCCACTCCGGTAATCGTTGGAGTGAGGAATGCTTTGCACCCAGAGCGTTTGGAATCATCATCAACTGCTGATAGACATCTAGTGAGTAAATCCTGCCAAAGGGAGCAAAAACTTTCCCCAATTCGAAAAACAGAAACTTCTGACACTCACTGGCCAGTGCCTGATAGGCTTCGACCAATTGATCATCCGCCAACTCGATCAACCCATAAGACTGAAAGAAGATAGGTGTGCCGCCGCATCGCTGAATTTGCTCAATTCCAACCCGGTACCTATCTCTACCAAAAGCAGCACCCGGGTGATCGCCAACAAAAACACCTGCGACAAACGCACGCCCACCAGCAATTCGCTGAGAACGTAACAACACTTCCTCACGGACTGCATCGTCAATCAAATTACCATAGCCCGTATCCATATTAACCGCCGGAACCAATCCAGCATCCAGTGTGCGATGCAGATGCGCATCGAAGCCTTGCCAATCAACTTCTCCACCCACATGGTATGGCAGTAGGATGGCAGAAATGCCCATAATCTTGCGACGAGGTCGCAGCAGCTTTGCGGGATCAATCACTTCGTTCATGCTTTTTCAATCGTAATAATTATTAATCGCTGCAACTGTAAGTTGCCTTGAACCGCCTGTCTTGGCGAATTGGGCACAACCTTACCTTGCAATGCAGGCAATGGGATCACTCTTGGATTATCAACTCACGGACAGGGCGCTTCCAGAGAACTTGCCTCCATGGGGTGTTCTTGTATTGGAAAGCCATCACAGCCCGAAATTCGCGATGAGCTGGCGCACTCATGAGTTTGTCAAAATTGTCTACGTTTGGAAGGGCAGGGGAGAGTTCCATATCGGTGACGAGATTCACAACTTCGATGCCAATGATGTGATTGTCATTCCACCCCACACGCGCAACCGCATCATTGATGACACTTCCGCCGCGCCCAGCCTGTACATCTGCTGTATTTCCACACAGCTTTTCAACTTTGAACCCTGTCTCGTCGAATCGCTAAACGTTCGACTAATCAATCATCGGCATGGGTTCACCAATCGGATCACATCACTGCTCCGACGCTTGATTCACTCCCAACAAAGGCCCGTCGCGAACACTTCCATCTCGATGGTTGCTGACGCATTACGGCTTTTACAAATCGTACTTGAACTTGGATCAAGACCGCAAACAAAGCTGCCATCCAACAGAAATGAACGTTCCGTTCTGCAGCGTTACATCGCTGAGCTCCCTGACCATTTTTTCGAGGAATCATCAATCGATTCCACCAGCCAGCGTCTCGGAATTCCCAGACGGACCTTCACTCAACTGTTTCATGAGTTGACTGGTGAGACATGGCTATCTCACACGCGACGCCTCGCTATCGAACACGCCCAGCAACGACTTTGCCACACGGAACTCCCCATCACATCCATCGCTTTTGAATGTGGGTTCCACGACCTTTCTACCTTCTACCGACAATTCAAGAAATTTTCAGGCATGTCACCGGGTGAGTACCGATCCACCAAGAGCTGACTCTTGAGAAACGGCAGCAATCATTCCTGAATACGATAGAGCGCCGTTGCTGTTCTCAACAGAATCGAGTCATCCATCACACCAAGCGATGCGAGCGTGCGTTCTTCTAGGGCATTTACCGCCAACTCTTCAAACTCTTCGCCTGCCCTTACAACAGTTGTTACGCCATCTTCACTGGTGAAGTACAGCTTGCCACCAGCCAAAAGAGGTGATGAAGAAAAGTTGCCACCGATTCGCTTGCGGTAAACCAGATTTCCTGTTTCAGCTTCAACACATGTAGTGATTCCGTCATCACTGATCGAATAGACCAAACCCTGATGGGCAACCATCGACGGTGTCTTGGGAACGTTCCTATCAAACTGCCATGCGACATGAGTATCGGTAACCACACCTCTGCCAGTGGGACGAATGGCCAGCATTTTACTGCTATCGAAACTCGTTGAAATGAAGACCAGTCCGCGGTGATAAGTCGGCTTTGGAACGACCGAATAGCCGACATATCGCACATCCCAGATCGTTTCTCCGGTCGCCGGATCCAGAGCCAACACACAATCACTGCCCGGTGCGATGACTTGAAGTTGACCCTCTACTTCAATCACAGTCGGTGTGCAGAATGAAAAAGTTTTCTTGGCTTCAACCGGCCGCACGGTCGACCACGCCAACTGACCATTCGCTGTATTCAACGCAACGATTTTTGGCTCTGCATCACCATCACAAGTGAAAATCAAATTCCCAGAAGCCAGCACAGGACTGCCGCCATTACCGTGCGTGGGTTTGAAGTACAGCTCGCGATTCTTCCATAACACTTCACCATTCAAAGTTAAACATGCTGTGCCTTGATATCCAAAGTGCACATAGATTCTGTCGCCCTCAACGACAGGGGTCGGACTGGCGTGACTGTTTTTGCGATGGATACGAGTAGGTCGTTCTCCTGTCTGTTCCATGATTGGGATCGTTTTCAAGATTTTTCCCGAAGCAGCATCAAGGATGATCAAGGACAGCGTGTAGGCCTGTTTC
>CAXGRW010000490.1:0-4468 GCA_964012125.1 uncultured Rhodopirellula sp. | reverse complement strand
GAACATAGTGTTGGCGAAAGGATATTCGCCGTGGTCGACTCGACCGTGCGAACGATCGGTTCCACAATATCCTCATTTGGTGGTGCACGCGAGGCCGTAATCGACAGTCTCAATCTGCAAAGAATAGCGGGTGATTACAGACGGTTCCAAATGGTCACTTCGTTGCTGTGTTTCGCTGTATGGTCTGAAGGAGATTGAAAAGCTGGTTCTGGCTCGCTCGACGCGGATTGTTGGATAGACGCTCGGTATTGACTGAGTCGACGATATATTTCAGTTCATCGGAAGTCTGGACGCCAACTGAGTCGAATGTTGTTGGGCAGTTGATTTGCGTTAGTAGGCTTGTGATTGACGCGTTGGCATCCTCGACGTTGTCCGTTCCCAAGCTACTTAGAATTCGTGCAATGCGCTCTCGCACAGCATCAGCCCCACGCGGATCATTACAGTCTTCGTCGGTCACTTCTGCATTGAATGCGAGCATCGAGGTCAGCGTGATCGCAACAGCCATTCCGTGCGGTACATCATGCCGCGAGGTAAGGGCGTATGACAATGCGTGTGGTGCCGTGGTCTTTGTGATGTTGATGGCCTTGCCAGCTAGATGCGATGCACGACTCATCGCCTCGCGGGCTTCGGGCGTTGGCGAATTGGTCGCGGTCACGAGATTGCCAAAAGCAAGCCGTGCTGCGTCCGTTGCGTACCGCATTGACTCCTCAGTGGCAGCGACTGACCACATCGATTCAATTGCCTGACAGAAGGCATCGAGTCCGGTGGCAGCGGTGATTCGTTTCGGTAGGCTCGCGGTCAGCCTCGAATCAAGAACAGCATAGCGAGGCAATAGAGACGGATGCGCTACTGAATATTTCTCACCATCGACGTAAACGACGGCAAAGTGGGTTGCTTCGCTTCCGGTCCCGGCAGTGGTTGGAATCGCCATCAGCGATTTCCCAGTGGACTCAATCGAGGCACGACCGGTTGCGATGTCGCGTGCAGACGCCGCTTGGACGGCTAGCGATCCAATTAGTTTTGCCAGATCGATCGCAGTGCCGCCACCCAATGCGATTACGAGATCAGGTTGGCATTCGCGATAAGCCTCGATACCTCGCTCCACATCCTCCAATTTCGGGTTCAACTCGAAATCGGTAAACCATGTCGTTGCACGCTGTAGAAACTGCGGCTCCAGGGCCTCTTTTGCTCCTGACGCCTGCCATGCCGGTTCATCAACAACTAGAAATAATCGGTCGGTCTGCACCGATCTCAAGATAGACGAAACTTCGCCGATGGATTTGGTCAGGGAATGCTGCATAACGGTCAAATGAGTTTCTCCTGTGGGATGATTTTTCATGGGAGGTTCCTTATGATGCATTAATGTTGATTATGAATCAACACGCAGGATTGCCCACAGACCGTCGGAGCTGCGAGTCACGATTTGAATAAAACTGTCATTTCACCCGCCGGGTTTCGTGCCGCGCAATGGCGAATGCTGTTGGCAACGATGTTCTGCTACCTGTTCTTCTACACAGGACGCCAGACATTCGGGTTTGCCATTCCGGGCATTGAGCAGGAGTTAGGCATCTCTAAATCAACGCTAGGCTGGGCCAGCGCAGTGATGTTGTGGACTTACGCCGTCGGTCAATCGATCAACGGTAATTTGGGCGACAGATTCGGTGGTCGTCGACTGATGAGCCTTGGTGCGGTGCTGTCCTGTGGGCTGAACTGGGTGGTCAGCTTTGGGACAGGCTTTGCCAGCCTGACGATACCCTGGGCATTGAATGGCTATGCCCAGTCAATGGGCTGGGCTCCGGGAAGTCGCGTGCTTTCAAGTTGGTGGCCTCAGTCGTCGCGTGGGAAGATTTACGGTGCCTATGTTTTCGCAGCCGGCAGCGCGTCAGTCTTGGCTTTTACGACCTCAGCGTTGATATTGGAATTTGACCTCAACTGGCGTTGGATATTCCGGCTTCCTGTTCTGTTACTGCTTGTCGGTGGTGTGGTTTATTACGTGGTGGTCCGAGATGGTCCGGAAGAGTTGGGGTTTCCGCCTCTGCCAAATGATCATGAAGACGAATCTGATGAATCCTGTCCGCCGCCGGCGACCGGCGGTGAAATGGGATCTGGCGAGTCATCATGGCAGCGATACCACACCGTCCTCAGCAACCCGCGATTCCTGATTGCCAGTTTGTCGATTGGTTTTCAAAGCATGGCTCGCTATGGCCTGCTGATCTGGGTTCCCGTCCATTTTCTCGGTGAAGACTGGAAGAACTCGGACACGAAGTGGATGACGCTCGCGCTGCCCGTTGGGATGGCACTCGGCGCTATTGTGAGTGGTTGGCTGTCGGACCGTGTCTTTCATTCCAACCGCTCGCGTGTGATTGGTCTGTTTCTGTTGCTTGCGGCAGCTTGTTCACTGGCGATGTATTTTCTGCCGCGTGATCACTGGCTGGGTGTACCGATGCTGCTGTTGACCGGCTTTTTTGCTTATGGTCCCCAATCAGCTTTCTGGGCGTTGTGTCCTGACCTGTTAGGTCGCGAGCGGGCTGGCACGGGAACTGGCGTGATGAACACATTCGCTTATGTGTTTGCCGGATTGGGAGAACCGCTGATTGGATGGATCATCGAGTCAAACGGGCAAACGTCGCTTGTCTTTGGTGTGGTGGCTGTCGCCTGCCTGATCGGAGCTGTCATCTCACCGTTCATCAGGCGGTAACAGCATGAACCTTGTTGAACTTGCTCAACGTATTCGCAATCACCGGTTGGATCGACGGCTGACTCTGGAAGAGGTTGCTGTTCGAAGCGGGCTGACACGCAGTTGGCTGTCGAAAGTCGAGAATTTTCGTATCACGCCATCACTGCCGGCACTTGGGCAAATCGCATCCGCACTCGGCGTGACCGTTGCAGAACTTGTGGAAGGACTCGATGAGAGGCCGAAGTTGATCAAGGTCACGAAAGCTGAACGCAAAGTTGTTGAGCGGAACAGAAGCACTACAAACACGACAGTTTATGAGTCGCTGGCACACAAACGCCCCAATCGCGCGATGGATCCTTTCCTGCTGACGGTTCCTGCGGGAGTCGCACGTGATGAGGCACTCTCACATGAGGGTGAAGAGTTTCTCATTGTGCAACAGGGAGCCATCAACTTTGAGTTCGATGGTGAAGTGCATTCACTTCGAAACGGCGACAGTCTGTATTTCGATAGTCATGTTCCCCATCGAATCATCAACCCACACAAGCGAGACGCAATCGTCATGTGCGTCTTCTTTGACACACGAGGATAAAAAGGGAAATTTAACAATGATCAAACTTGTCGTTTTCGATATGGCCGGTACGACGGTTGATGAAGACAATGTCGTCTACAAGACTGTAAGGGCAGCCATCAACGCCGCCGGTTATCAGTTCACTCAGGAGCAGGTTCAGGAAGCTGGAGCTGGCAAGGAAAAGTCTCAGGCTATTCGTGATGTACTTGCACTGGATGAAACAGCGCATTCTGACAAGGAAGTGGTGGCTATTTTTGAGGACTTCAAGCAACGACTGTCCACTGCATACGATACGCTGGACGTCAAAGAGCAACCGGGAGCGTCGCAGACGTTCGCAAAACTGCGTCAGCATGGCATCAAGGTCGTACTGAATACCGGCTACGATCGAGCGACTGCTGAAGGATTGGTAGCAAAAATCGGCTGGGTTGTGGGGAAAGATATCGACGGTTTGGTTACTGCGAGCGATGTTGAGAATGGTCGCCCAGCTCCTGACATGATTCATCTTGCAATGAATCAGGCAGCCGTGGCATCCAGCGACGAGGTCGCCAAGATCGGAGATTCCGGCATCGACATTGAAGAAGGGAAGACTGCTCAGTGCGGCATGACATTTGGCATCACGACCGGTGCACAGACCGAGGCACAACTTCGCACCGCGAATCCCACACACATCGTAAGCAGCCTCGCCAGAATGTGTGAACTCATTTTGCCGGCAGCGTAGCTCGGTGCCCCATTCGTTAAAAATTGCGCAACCAAAAAACAGGCCTTCTGCGAATGGACCGCTGAAGAATCAGCAAATCAATTCGCTTTCCCTTGGAAGAAGACAGGGCTTGAAATCTGCCAGTGCTGTGCTGGAATCAGTTGCAACGAGAACAATGAGGTGTCAGGTACTGTTAATTTATTGGTACCTTTAGTTCACCATGAATGAACGCACGGAAGTAACAATGTTTGCGTTTTATTTTAATTCCTGGCACCTAGTTAAAAAAACCGGCAAGGAGCGAACCGACGGTGATGGAACCTAAGACGACTATCAGCAGGTTCGGCATTAACTTGAACTCCTTCCGCAAGGATGGGCCAAACTGACCAAGCAGCAGAAGTGAAACAATGATCCCTAGCACTGTCCCTGCTGTACTGTCTTGCGCCGTCAAAAATGCAGAGAGCAGAAGGAGTCCGCCAGTGATGCTACCTGCGATTAAAGAAGCCTTGCTTGCAGCTTTGACATAGCC
>CAXGRW010000489.1:0-4484 GCA_964012125.1 uncultured Rhodopirellula sp. | reverse complement strand
CGCTGACTGCTGCGTTCAGACCAATCTCAAGACGCTAAAAGACCATCTTGCCTATGTCCCTGATCATCCACCGCTGTTTGATGACCTGAGTGTCGGTCAGCACATGGATTTCATCGGACGCCTTTATCGCATCCCTGATCACCACGAAAAAGCGAGTGAATTGCTGCGACAGTTCGAACTACGGAAAAAACAAAAAGTAGGCGCACACCCTTTCACGTGGAATGCGCCGAAAACTAGCTGTCCGATGTGCCTATTCTCTATTCGCCTTCAGCCATCCTGCTGGACGAGCCTTTGACAGGCCTGGACCCACCAGCCAACCTTACTTTTCAGTAACGTTGCCTGCACTGCCACCAGCAGCTTTCTGCTTTAGTTCATCCAACATGACGATCAGACGTTTCTTTTGACGTTCGTCATCCGTTGCATCGATCGCTGCCTGCTGTGCAGCGATTGCTTTCTTGAGATCACCTGATTCACTGGCCAACATTGCCAAGGTATTGAACATTAACGGTTTCATTTGCGGATCTGCATCCTTGGAAACCTCCTCAACTGCGGCCATCACATCCGCAAGCAGTGGCTTGACGTTGACTCCCTGTTGCGCCTGACCGTAAAGCGAGTAGCCGAATCTTGCCATCGCGAGGGGATCGCTTTTAAGGGTTTTGATTCTATTGCGAAAGAAAGCAAGCGAATCATCATCCAACATGCCAGCAGAAAGTTTCAGGCTGTATTTGATTTCCATCCACTGCTGCTTGCTGGCATCGGTTGTCGCTTCCTTGCCTTGTGCCTCAGCCAAGGCAATCGCTTCTTTGAATTTACCTGTGGATGCCAACATCGAAAGCCGCTGCATACTCTGCTGCATTTTCTGTTCGGCAACCATCTCCTCAGCGAATGCTTCGCGGTCCCAATTCCCATCAACGACAGCAGCAAGCGGTTCATCCATGTCCATTGGGTGGCCGATCCATTCCACAACTCCAGTCTTTCCGACGAGAAACGCGGTTGGGATCCCCTGTTGTTTCGCAGCAGTCATGTAGTCCTTGTAGACCGAACGATCAGGATCCGTTGTCAGTGAATAAGCAGCTGTCACCTCAGCAAAGGTTTTCCCAACATCCTCGTTCTTTTTTCCAAGCAGATCCTTGACCTCATCGAGTGACTCATCAGACACACTGATAATCTGAACTCCATTACCTCGATACTTGTTTTGCAATTCGGCCAGATGGGGCATACTTTGAATACAAGGGCCGCACCACGTTGCCCAGAACTCAACGACATAGACCTTGTCTTTTTCAAACTCTGTAACCGGTTTAAAAAAACCATTTCCATCTTGAACCCAATGCTCAATATTTAAGGCGGGAGCCTTGGAACCGATACCCAAGTCTTTGGCAGACGCCGCCTGCGGCAGCAAAGCCGAAGCTCCAACTGCGCAACACATCAGGGCAGTCAACATCAATCGAGATTTCAGGCGTATTGTTTTCATTTTCAATGAACTTGTTCAAGAGTGAATACGGATAGTCTTTCAGTGCTGCCATGCTTGCACTACGACCGCATCTCCAATGCGGATCGCTTCAGCATTGCCACCACTCGTGTGATCGCTTCTTTGGACAGTGGTGATCCGTCTGACCACCGCGTCAGTTGCGGCTATGCCAGTGAGTCGATTCACCCAAACCCACTTTCTAACGTGATCTTTGCCGAAAAGCTACCTTGGCATGACATGACAAAAAACAACGTCTCTGCCACCGCTACATGCTACGCAGCAACCGCTCAGTTCGCCCAGTCACCTGACGAAGCAAGTACTCGGTTTCCCAAAAAAACAAGGTCGAATGCTTTTCATCGTGAATTCAAAACGTGGACAAAACTGTCTTTTTTCCCATGATACAGCCGAGGCTCATCCCAACCAGCAGACGGATTTAAGCGAGCCCACCGAGATTGTCTTTCTGACAGCAACAGACACTTTCCAGTCGACACATGGACTTTAAAGCCATACGCGTTTAGCTGGCAGCCAAATTCAGTCGACAGAGGGATACATTTCGCTCTTCAGAATTATTCTTGACCGCCAGCATTAGCGTCACCATCGCCCCGCTTTCCTCGCTTTGACCGACCGTTTGCTGGCGTGGCGGCAGCAGCACCCGTTTGAATGCGATCTGTGGTGATTGAGATTGTCTTGGCGACCACCTTGGTATCATCCGGCAGGCGATAGGTGCCCGTGACCGTGACCGCATCACCTTGCTGTGCGAGGTTGAGTTGATTCAAACGTAGATTCATCGTTGCTTTTTCAGCGAGCTGGACCCGCAATGGTCGCCTTCCAGCTTGGACAGCAACCAACCCAGTGGCATCCCATCCCACCAATTTTCCGACAACCTTGTAATTTGAAACTCCATCCGGAAGATTCGATTTTTTCTCGCCGGGATAAACACCTGGCACGAACTCATCTGATTTTTTCTTGGCAAGTTTTTCAGTCAAAGGCAAAAACGCTGTAAGCCCGTCGATGGGGTCGGTGGGAACACCGGCCTTATTGAAATTACCGTTGAACCGGACCATCATGCCGCGCTGTAAAAAGCTGACTTCGATCGGTGCTTGAAAATCGAAACCCAAAGCATCCTCTGGTGGTTTTACAGTAACCTCAACACCATCTTCACGTGTGACTAGCAACATGCCCTGCTTGAATCCAGCAAGTTTGCCTTCAACCTCAATATTCATATTCTGGTTGGCGCCCTTGAAGACAAACCCAGGGGGATCATCTGCCATGACCTGACGATCAACTGGGCAGAGCCACAGGGCAGAGACCAACCCAAGCATTGCGGTCACCCAAAACGCAGGAAAGTCCCGCTGAAAATGGAAAAACCTGGCTTGATTCAACATTAACTTGCTCACAATTCAGTTCGTCGGCGGGCAGGCGGGTAGACGCCCATTAGTGTAGGGTTAGGTTGTTCCATTGTAGCTGCAGAACAGTAAACCCCAAAACGACAAATCGTCGTCCGCATCAAGATCGCCGGATCATCCATGGCCGCATCGACTTCCGAAAACCCACCCCCACGTATCACAACGCGTAGTTTGCAAAAAATCCGCAAAGACGGCGGCAACATTTCCATGTTGACAGCCTATGACTATCCGACTGCTGAGGTTTTGGATGAAGCAGGAATCGACATTCTGCTGGTGGGCGATTCGCTAGCGATGGTTGTCCAAGGGCACGACACAACACTGACAGTCACCATGGATGACATGATCTATCATGCCAAGATGGTAGGTCGTGCCGCCAAACGGGCCATGGTGGTCGTGGATTTGCCCTTTCCTGAAGGTCAACTTGAGATCATGCGGAGCGTCGAAGCCGGAGCCCGCGTGCTGAAAGAGTCCACTTGCCACGCGGTCAAACTTGAAGGCGGCGCCGAGCAGGCCAAACGGATCGAAACCATTGTCACGGCCGGAATCCCCGTCATGGCCCACGTCGGACTGCGTCCCCAAAACATCCATGTCGATGGCGGCTACCGAGTCCAACGGAACATGCCGACACTGATCGAGGACGCGAAAGCTGCCGAACAAGCCGGCGCCTTTGCCGTGCTGGTCGAATGTGTCCCAAGTGATGTTGGACAAGCAATCACCGAAGCTGTCAAAGTTCCAACCATCGGAATCGGAGCAGGCCCCCACATGACAGGACAAGTCCTTGTTACCCATGACATGATTGGCTTTAACTCCGGATACCTACCAAGCTTCGTGCGACAATACTCTGATGTCAGAACAACGATACGCGATGCCGCGGTCGCTTACCGAAAATCAATCGAAGAGGGTGAATTTCCAACCGACCAGGAATCATTCCGGTAACCCTCCTATTCGCTACTCGAACCAAAACATGAAATGGAAATCTTTGACGAACTAAGCCAACTGCATGAAGCAACGACTCAGGCTTTTTGCGATCTTGCGAACACAAGCATCACGTCGAACGGGATCTTCCGCGTCGCACTCTCCGGTGGTTCAACGCCGAAACGGATCTACGAACTGATTGCCGAACGCAACCTTGACTGGCCCAATATTCACTGGTTCTGGGGTGATGAACGTAATGTCCCGTTGGACCACTCAGACAGCAACGCCCGCATGGTTCATGAGGCGTTGCTGGACCTAGTTGATATCCCACGCTCCAATATTCATGAAGTTCCCGTCGACGTCGAAAATCCGGCAGAAGCTGCCAAGCAATACGAACAAATACTGCGACAGCATTTTGGTGAAGTAAATTTCCCGATATGGGACTTGGCTCTACAAGGCCTAGGAGACGATGCACACACAGCATCTCTGTTTCCTGAAACAAACGCTCTGCAGGAACACGAACGCTGGTTTGTGGAGAACTGGGTTAAAAAACTCGACAGCTACCGATACACACTCACGGCCCCGGCGATCAATTCCGCCCGACAAATCTGGTTCATGGTGGCCGGCAAAGGAAAACAGAACGCCCTCAAAACCGTTCTCTCCGGGCCCAATTCTCCTGAACTCTATCCTGCCCA
>CAXGRW010000488.1:0-4501 GCA_964012125.1 uncultured Rhodopirellula sp. | reverse complement strand
GGAAGACACACTTGTGGTTTGGGGAGGTGAATTTGGCCGCACGCCCATGCGAGAGAATCGCATGGGAGGAACCATGGCTTTCATGGGACGCGACCACAGCCCTGATGCGTTCACAATGTGGTTGGCGGGCGCCGGTGTCAAAGGTGGCTACAGCTACGGTGTCACCGATCCGGTTGGCTACACTCCGGCCGAGAATCCTGTGCAGTTACGCGACCTACACGCGACCCTTCTGCACCTGATGGGCTTTGACCACCGAGAGATGTCCGTTCCGTTCAAAGGCTTGGACCAGCGTTTGACAGGGGTCAAAACCGCAACCGTCATCAAGGATGTGCTGAGCTAACCGAGTGAACAACGTCCACTGAAGTTAACTCAACTCGGAAATCGCATCAGCATCAGGTCCGATGCGGTTCTAGCTATCCGTATCACCACGGGCGACACGATTACCTGTCTGGGTCAGAAGCGAGCAAGAGAAAGGCTATTTCCCGGTTTTCGCGGCCCGCAGATTCAGCTCTGCCAGCTGGTCTTTGTCGACTGCCCCCGGCGCTTCCGTCATCAGGTCGGCGGCCTTTTGGGTTTTCGGGAAAGCAATCACCTCACGAATATTTTCCAAGCCGGCAAACAGCATGACCCAGCGATCGATGCCCAATGCGATCCCACCGTGAGGTGGAGCACCGTACTTGAGCGCGTTCAGCAGAAAGCCAAAACGATCCTCAGCAGTCTCCGCATCGATCCCCAACAATTCAAAAACATCCGACTGGCTGGATTGATCGTGAATTCGAATCGTACCACCACCGGCTTCGCTACCGTTGATCACAAGGTCGTAAGCCTGGGCGCGACAATCTTGAGGATTATCCTTCAAGGATGGCAAGTCACTCTCCAACGGGGCAGTAAAAGGATGGTGCATTGCGTTCCAACGCCCCGTTTCCTCATCCCGATCAAACATTGGGAATTCAGTAACCCAACTGCAATTCAATTCCTTTGGATCAATCAAGCCAAGGTCACTGGCGAGCCGCTTGCGTAACCCAGCCAATCCCTTGCAAGTGACATCCCATGAGTCGGCGAGGAACATGAGCAAGTCACCGGTTTCACCGCCCAGCAGTTCTTTGATCTCTGCGAGATGTTCCGCATCAAAGTTTTTACTGATTGGACTCCAAAGAGACCCGTCTTCCTCGACCCGAAACCATGCCAAGCCTTTTGCGCCAAAGTCAGCTTTGACATATTCGGTCAGTTCATCAATTTGGCGACGTGAGTATTTGGCCGCTGCATCTTTGACAGCGATTCCACGAACGAAGCCACCCGAGTCAGCAGTTCCCCGAAAGACTCGGAATTCAGTTTTCTTTGCGACGGGAGTAACGTCGACGATTTCCATCCCGAATCGCAGGTCAGGAGCATCCGAACCAAACCTTCGCATAGCTTCCTCAAAAGTCATGCGTGGCAATGGAGTTTTGACTTCTTTACCCAGCACTTCTTTGGCGGTCTTGGCGACCAGTCCATCGATCAATCCCATCACGTCATCGGCATCAACAAATGACATTTCAAGGTCAAGCTGCGTGAACTCGGGCTGTCGATCCGCTCTTAAGTCTTCATCCCGGAAACACTTCGCAACCTGAATGTAACGATCAAACCCAGCGACCATCAAAATCTGCTTGTACAGCTGGGGTGACTGCGGCAGTGCGTAAAACTTTGAGGGATGCACTCGACTGGGCACAAGATAATCACGTGCGCCCTCGGGCGTACTACGTCCCAGGATCGGTGTCTCGACATCGATGAAATCATGTTCAGCAAAGTAATCACGCATCGTTTTTACGATCGTACTTCGCAGCACCATGGCACGCTGCATTTCACCTCGCCGCAGATCGAGAAAGCGATACTTGAGTCGCAAGTCCTCACCGGGCAGATCAGGTTGACTGGGGGTGAAGGGGGGCGTTTCGCAGCTATTCAACACTTCGAAATGCACGCTGCGAACCTCAATCGCACCCGTATCGAGCTTTTCGTTTGTTTTTCCTTCCAACCGATCGGTCACTGTTCCACGTATCAGGATGACACTCTCAGCAGACACTCGGCCCGCCTCATCGATCAGATCGGTATTTGCTTCCGGTGGACCGATCACCACCTGAGTGATTCCGTATCGATCGCGCAAGTCGATAAAGACAGCGCCACCATGGTCGCGTTTGCTTTCGACCCAACCGCAGAGGGTCACTTCAGTTCCAACATCAGATTTGCGGAGCTGGCCGCAGGTGTGGGTGCGTAGCACGGTGAGTCAGGGGTTTAACAGGAGGTTTTAGTTTGCAATCGGCCCATTCTAGACAGATTTAGTCAAATTGCTGAGGGGACACAGCGGGGGTAAATCTCAGGTTTCTAATTTAAACCCACTGCCTACCCACCTCGACCTCGACCTCGCCCGGCATTCACACAAGCTATCCATTGCCAACACAGCACATATCCAAGAAAAAAAGCCAGCGTCAAAACGCTGGCTTTTCATTGATGCAATCATGAAATGATTAGCTGCATGCCGTGGCTAGAGTTCGGACCCGGGCGCTGCATCAGCTGCGTGGGCATCACCCTCGTCTTTAGGAGCCTTGAAGCAAACGATTAGGAGCAGATAGAGGACAGCCATCGTTGCGGGCACAATAGCGGTCATTCTGAGTGCCATGCGGCTACCGTAAAGCGTCGCAGCCTCGACAGGAGCCTTGTCCTCTGCGGCGAACTGCTTATTTGCTCCCCACCAATCGAACTGGTTTTTCAGAGCACTGAAGGCATTGTCGTTTATCTCACTACCCGCAATCGCTGCCTCCTGCGTGATCGCAGCACCGTCATCCTCGATCATTCCCGCTTTTGCTCCGTCGATACCAGTGATCGCTGGAAAGAACAGGAAATTATTCTCATTCGGTGCCTTCACGCGAGCATAGGTCTCAGGAGCATTTTCTTGGATGTACTTCGAAGCGTAGTAGTCCTGCTTGTATCCAATACCGGGACCGCCCAGAAGACCAGCAGAGGTCATACCAGCAAAGCCCATCAGAGCCATAGCGACCGTGGCGCTTTGTGGGAAACGTTCGCCCACCACACCCAACATCGTCGGCCACAAGAAAGTTTTACCTAAAGCGTAAACGGTAGCCGCAAAGAACATGAACGGGATGCTCTCTCCGATGCTAATGAGGTAGAGACCAAGGGCTCCGGTAACAGCACTCGCGAGCAACAAACCGAGCGAAGAAATTTTGTGCACGATCGGCCCAGCGAAGAATCGTAGGGCAGTCATCAACAAAGAAGTGTAAATGAAGAGCGTGGTCCCCAAAGCGGCACTGCTGAGGATTTTTCCAGTGATTTTGTTGATCCAACTATCAGTTCCAAGCTCCACGTACCCAACACAGGCGTGAGCAATCAGCAAGATGAGGAAGAACGGACCAACCAAACTCGCCAGCATGCCACCATAGGAAACGGTACCCTCTTGAGCTGCCGTTTTCGGGAACTGCTCCTTCAGAACGATCACTCCGTACATGACAACGGGAATTAAGAATGTTGCCATCAAAATTTCCCAACCCACGATCCCCTTTGCGAACACAATAAGGCCACCAATCACCAAGCCAGCAGGCCAACCGGCGTGCAAAATGTTCAGGTAGTGAGTCTTCTGCTCCGGATAAAGAGCCGCGGTCAGCGGGTTAATCACCGCTTCGCAAATTCCGTTTCCAATCGCAAAAATGAACATGGAGATGTAAAGCAACAAGTAGACAGAGTCTTTACCTGACGCGTTGAACACCGGCGTGGCGGCAAACAGCATGACGGCTGAAATTACGTGGCAGGCAAGTGCGATCACCATCAAACGCTTGTAGCCGATCACATCGATGAAGGCCCCGGCGATGAGAATCACAAGACCGAAGCCAAGCAACCCGCCTCCAGTAATCTGACCTAACTCGGTCATGGTGAATCCATACTGCTCAGACCAAATGCCCAAGAGACCGCCACGCACGGCGAAGCCGATGCCGGCGGCAATGAGGGTCAGAAACCCCGCTGTCAGAAGCTTTTTACGATTATCCATAGTGCATTGATAACTATCGGGGAAGAAATTGGTGTGGGTACTGAGAATGCTGCCAAGACACCCAAACCTGGTCAAGTATCCAAAACAACTTCTCTGCAGAAGGAAAACGTAATTCCCCGACGCTTCCAGTGCCACTGTCACGGCCCCTATACTTCCCCTAATAATGGAAAATAAACCTTCCGAACCTTTCAGACTTTCACCTTCCTCGGAGACAGATAGATGCGTTTTTTCCTCACACTTGCCTTGGCTTTTGGAGCAATGACAACGATGGCAACCGCCGACGACCACGAATGCGCCCTGAATTTCAAGGCAAAAACTATCGATGGCAAGACTGTCGACCTTGAAGATTACGAGGGAAAGGTCGTCCTGGTGGTTAATACAGCAAGTCAATGTGGGCTAACTCCGCAGTATGCGGGACTTGAGAAGCTCTACGGCCAATTCAAAGACGATGGGCTCGTAATTCTTGGC
>CAXGRW010000487.1:0-4503 GCA_964012125.1 uncultured Rhodopirellula sp. | reverse complement strand
TTGACTCACCTTTGAGAACGGTGTCCACAACTTTGTCAAATTCATTTGCGAAGTTAATATCGGGGACGTCCATTGGAACGCCAGCGCTGTCGGCAGCGTTCTTCATTTTCAGGAGCGTCTCTTGCAATTCTTTGTCGCTAAGCGTCTCCTTGACGTTGGTTTGCCCGTCAGGCGTCTTCTCACTAATCATGTCCATAATTTCGTTTGCTTCTTTGTCGCTGATGCTTTTATTTAGCATTCCTTTGGCAAACCGCTTCGCGGTCATCGTCGCTTCTTGCTTTTCTGCATCCGACAGTCCCGACTTCGATACGTACTCATCGGTGAACCAGATTGACGCCGCGGCGCCAGCTAAAGGACTATCGCCAACACCTTGCAGTATTTCCTGCAATTCTTTGATTCCAATCTTTTCATCTTTAAAGTCGTCGGCTAACTCATTGATTTTGGCTGAAATCTGCGTTTTCTGCTCTGCCGGTATTTCCATCTCCGACACAATATTCTGGATGGCGGGCGTCACCATGTTTGCAGCGATCCCCCGCAAGTTCTGCGTGACATAATAAATACCTGCAATACCGATGCAGATAAGAATCACGCAGAAAATCCCGAACCCAATGGCCGCTTGGGCACAGCCACTCATTCCCTGTTTGGGCGGGTGAACCCCAGTCTCAGATTCCGGCTGCAGTTCACTCGAGTCGGTTGGTTGCGGATCGTGCATGGTATTGGTGTTTGATATTCGGGAGACAAGACGGGTATCTACCCAATGTAACAGGCTGGCACATCCTTAGTTACGACATCCAGTCTCCGCACTGATGCGAATGCATGGGAGGGAACAATTCGTGCTTTTAAAAGACGCAATGGGCGAACGACAAACCCGAATCGCCCTGCTCAGTAATCTTCAGATGCATAGACTGCTTTGCACTCAAGCGGCTTGGGTGAGAATGTTGCACCAATCAGTCGACAATGTCGATTCCCAGAATTGAGACGTCATCCTTAGGGCCATTGACAGAACACCACTCGTGAACCGCATCAAGCAGTTGTTGTGTACTGACATTGACCGGCTCGGTGCTGGATTTGGTTAGTGATTCCAGCATTCGGTCATCTCCGAACTCTTCCAAATCTTGATCCATCGCTTCAGGCACCCCGTCTGAATAAAGATAAATGCGATCACCAGGAGCCAGTTGCAGGCAGTGCTCTTCAAACTCGGTATCCTCGATCCAACCGATTGCCATGTCAGCAGTTTCAACAAGTTTAGGCTTTCCACCCGCGGGTACATGAACGACATTCGGGTGGCCCGCAGAGACAAATCTGAACTCTTGAGTTTGCTTATCAAGCACACCATAGACCATTGTAAAATACAGGTTGCCCTGATCTTCCATCGGGAACCGATTATTGAGTTCGTATGCTACTTCAGCAGGTGAGACAATTCGTTTCCCGCTCTCGCCATCTGTGGGTTTTACCAACATTGATGAGCTGGAAACCATCGGGGTCATGACACGGCCAACCGTGACAGCAAGCAATGATGAAGCGACTCCATGGCCGCTGACATCAACGACGAATGCGGCGAGGTGTCGATCATCGAGAGGAAAGAAGTTCAGAAAGTCGCCAGCGAGCTCATCACAGGGCGAGTATGTCCACGCCAGTTGGACGCTGGGAATGTCTGGCGTTCCGCTAGGCAGAAGCGACTGCTGGATTTTTGCAGCGGCAGCCAAGTCGTGCGCCATTTTCTGGTTCTTGTTCTCCAACTCGGAGTTCAATGTTGCGAGGTTTTTATTCCACTCTTTAAGTTGATCACGGGCAAGAGAAAGCTCCTGATTGGCTGCGACCAATTCGCGGTTTTTCCCAACTGCGTTTTCAAAGGTGGAAACAAGCAGATTGAGCACCTGTTGCTTGCCTGCTTTGACCGTGTATTCCTTTCCAGCCAGTTTTACCTGCAATTCGGTCTCATCATCGTCATCACCAAGGGGCGTTGTCAATAAGTCGCTGACACGTGAAAGCAGGTAGTCAGCGTCATAAGGCTTGGTCACATAATTGTCAGCACCCACGTGCAATCCTCGGATGATATCCTCGGCTTCCGAAAGTGTGGATAGCAAGATGAAGGGAATTGTCTTTAGTTGTGCATCGGATTTTACAGATTCACAAAACTCGTAGCCCGTCATCTCGGGCATTTCAATGTCAGAGATAATGATTGCCGGTCGCTGCTCCCTGGTCATCTGAATGCCAAGTTTTCCGTTCTCGGCCCAGCGCACTGTATAGCCTGCGGCTTCAAGCTTCTTACGCAACATTTTCGCTTGGATGCGACTATCTTCCGCGATCAGAACTTCGATTTTTTCAGTCATGAGGTAACTTCACTTTTCAACCGATAGCAACTGCCACCGCTGTCAAAAACTCGTTCAAATTGGTCATCGATCGTCAGGGCAGACTCCGCACCGCCCAAAAACAGAAAGCCGTTGGGCTTCAAGATCTTTCGCACTTTAGCGAATAAATTGCACTTAGTGGGGTGGTCAAAGTAAACAAGTACGTTGCGGATGAACACAATATCCATTTTCGGAAGCGTGGGCCAAGCATGAATCAGGTTCAGGTATTGGAAGTTCACGTTCTTTTTGAGCTGCTGATTCACCACCCATCGCTGGCCAGATCGCTTAAAGTTTTCGGAGAGCCGGCGTTCAGACAGTCCTCGAATTACCTCCAAATCCGAATAAGACCCCTCACGGCCACGTTCCAACATGGTGCTGGAAATGTCCGTGGCAAGGATCTCAAGGTCCCAAAGAGGGTATTGATTGCGGATTTCGTCCCAGAGCATTGCGATGCTGTAGGCTTCTTGCCCACTTGCTGAGGCAGCGGACCACATGTGCAGTTGCCTTGTATCATGTGACTTCTCCGTCAACGCAGGGAACACCTTGTCCCTCAGTACCTCGAACGGTTTTACATCGCGGAAAAACGAAGTTTCGTTTGTGGTCATCGCATCGACCACCTCGTGCCAAAGTCGTGAGGATCCGGGGACTTTCAGTTGATCTACCAATGCATCAACATTACGGAGTCCATTCTTTCTGGCGAGCACCGAAAGGCGAGTCTCTACAAGATATTCTTTATTGTCCATCAAGCGGATTGCTGTTTGCTGATGTAACGTATCTCGGATGTAATCAAAGGTGTCTGGTCGAATGGTCATTGCCTGAATCCCTCGCCATTACCCAACTCAGTATTCTGATGTCGTTTTCGGTACTTCCATGCTCGCTTCAAGATCTCGCTCGCGAGTTCGTCAATCGGCACCACTTTGTCTGCCGCGCCTTCACGAACAACACTGCCTGGCATCCCCCAGACAACACTGCTCTCTTCGTCTTGAACGATGACGCTACCACCTGCCTGACTAATCGCCTTGGAGCCAACGGTGCCATCTGACCCCATCCCCGTCAGCACCACTCCTAATACGTTTCCTGAATAGGCGGTTGCTGCTGATTCAAACAGAACATCTGCTGACGGTTTACAGGCATTGACTGCAGGCCGATCATTGAGAGCCACCACGACCCTGGAGGCTAACCGTTTCACACCTAAATGGATTCCACCAGGGGCAACCACGTATGTGCCGGCTTCCAATCTCTGTCCGTGTACCGCCTCGGACACAGGAAACCCACAGTTGGTGGTCAGTCGATCTGAAAGGTGCTTGGTGAAGGCCGCGGGCATGTGCTGAACGATCATCACGGGAACGGGGAAATCGCTTCCCAGTTTTGGAATCAACTTTGCGAGCGCTAGAGGGCCTCCCGTGGATACCCCGATTACCACCGCGTCAATCTGTTTTTTGCTTTTCGGTTTTCTGATTGGGGGCACAGGAGTCGACTTGGTCTGAGCAACATGACCAACCCCAGTTTTCTCTGCCGCTTGCTTGACCTTCGGGATCAACTCTTCCATGATCGCACGCTTTCCCTCGCATGCGTCTGTCATGAACGCACCGCCGGGTTTCATCACATAGTCTTTTGCACCCAACATTAACGCTTCAATCGTTGCTGATGCTCCTCGTTGCGTCAGGCTACTAAACATCACTACCGGCGTTCGGTTTCGGAGTTCGCGTAGTTTTTTCAACATTTCCAAGCCTGTCATACGTGGCATTTCAATGTCCAGCAAAATGACATCGACCACGCACTGTTCAAGTTTGGCTAATGCGATCACGCCATCCGCAGCGGTAGTCACTACTTCAATTTGCCCGTCTTCCTGCAACATTTTGCTCACGATTCCACGCACGACTACAGAATCGTCAACGATCAACACCCTTGTCTTGCTGTTCGCAGAATTCGGCGACGCTGTCCGGTCAGCCGTCGGGTCTGTCGCACGCTGGCCGAGAGGCTTGGTCGAGGTTTTTGTGGAGGTTTTTGTGGAGGTTTTTGTGGAGGTTTTTGTGGAGGTTTTTGTGGAGGTCTTTTGTGTTGGATTGTTCGGTGTTGCCGGAACGTCTGCGTTTTTCCCACGCGGATCAGCGTGCGAGCCAATGATGCTGGGATTCACCCCAAGGGATAT
>CAXGRW010000486.1:0-4507 GCA_964012125.1 uncultured Rhodopirellula sp. | reverse complement strand
AGCGTCAATTGGGACGGCATCCCATACCACTCGGCCTCCACCGTTCGTGAAGACACGGAACCCCAGCCTATGCGAGACCCCACTGCTGGTGAAGTGGAAGATGGTGGGATGAGAATCATCCGAGGCGGTTCGCGTACCATCGCGGCCCAAACGGCTTCGACACGAAAGCCATCAGCAGACTCGGATACATCTTCTGCAACGCTGGCGGTGCCACAGCCACCTCGTGACATTCAGCCCCTTCCGGCTACCCGATATTTCTCGAACACATCGAGCAGTCGTCGCAGTAATCGGCGATCGTTGCAGCCACTGCCGCAACAAAGCAACATGACTTCTGCAAGTACCGCCTCGCTACCGAAGAAGGTGGCCGCGGAACCGAAAGTGGAAGGAAATGCTCCCGCGACTGAGGATCTCGTTCCGCGAGTGGCTCGAAAAACAGTTCAGAAGAGCGTTGCTACCAATGCAAGCTCTGATGACGCAGCACCCGCAAAAGTAAATCGCAAGGTTGTTTCCAAGGACTTGGTAAAAGAGGGCCCCAAGAGCCAGCCGAAGACGCAGGAGGTCATCCCACCCAAGGCTGCGGTGGTCGATACAAAGCCCGTTGTTGAGCCTGGAAGCCCACGCGTCGTGCAACGCCGACCTGCCGCAATCACGAAGGTTCCCAGCCAAGAGATTACAGTACGTGCACCCACGGTAGCACCTGTTCAGACCGGTGAGACGCAAACAGCGGTAGCGGCAATTGGTGCTCCGTTGGTTGCCACGCCTGCCGATCGTGCCGATGGCAGCTTGAACCAGTCTGCTAATCAGAAACTGCCAGCAGTTCCAACACCGGTGAGCCCTTCAGTGTTAAAGGTGCCAAGTTCGGTGGCAGAGGTTCCAGCATTGCCCGAAAAGCCGCGGGTGGCAAATGTTCCAAGCATCGCCACCTTCCCCAAAATTACTTCCAACACAGATTCAAAATCTGTAAACAGATTTCCCGAACCTGTGCTTGCTCCCAGCGTCGTTGCGACCCCAAAGCCAGGGTACACAATTCCCGTTTCGCCTGCAGCGACAAAAAACATTGCCTCTGCACCTGTCCTGGGACCACCTACTGCGGCAGCATCACACCGTGCCGGTCCACCAAGCAATGCTTTCGACTCAACTGCAGTTGAATCACAAGCAGTTGTGCCAGCACAACCGAGCGGCCGAATCGCAACGTCGATACCAATTGGGTCTGGGATCGCTGCTGGCAGTAGAACACCGCTTCGCACTAACGGAGTCGATGCCAAACCGCCGTCTGATCGCTCAGCTTTTAACAATGATGCGAACAACGGCAGTAGTCACGCTTCAACTCCATCATTTGGATTCAATGCATCGCCACTTCGGCAGCCAGTCAGTGAGATACCGACTGCTGAAACATTCGGTGGGAATCCGAATCGCATCGCCACCAATTTTGACCGATCATCTGATGGTCGTAATAGGATGCGTACTCCAGGTCTCGCGACTGGCTTGACCAACTCGACATCGGAGTTGCCCGGTATCCGAGTTGCAACTTTCGGTCCAAGTGAAGTCACCATTCGTCAGGTCAACGAATACGAGATTCGGGTTGAGAACCGCGGCGCAATCGATGCCCGAGGCGTCATTGTCCGAACTTCGATTCCGGATTGGGCTGACATGAAGGGACAGAATGTCACCACTGGCAATGTAAATGCAGATTCCAAGGAGAAACTTGAGCATCTGGTTTGGACCATTGACCGTTTGCCAGCCGGCACATCCGAAAAAATGTTCATACGTTTGATTGCCGCTCGCAGTGGTAGTTATGGGTTGGACGTTGACTGGACCATGCAACCTCAGAAGAGTGTCGCCAAAGTACGTGTCCATGAGCCAAGACTCGATTTGTCGATCGAGGGTCCAGATCAGGTCATTTTCGGTATGTCACAGACTTACAAAGTGCGTGTGCTGAATCCCGGTGATGGGACAGCACCAAATGTGGTTTTCACGCTGTCGCCCAATTCAGCCACTCCGCAGACTCAGCGGATTGGCGATATCCCAGCGGGCAAGGAAGCACAGTTCGATGTAGAGTTGACCGCCCAGGATCTTGGTGACTTGAAGATTCACGGTTTGGCATCCGCTGATCTTGAACTGAGATCTGAGGCGTCCAAGACTATCCATGTTGCTGCGGCCAAGCTTGAAGCAGTGCTGAGTGGGCCACAGCTTAAATACCAGAATACTGAGGCGATGTACGGTCTGCAGCTGCAGAACAATGGATCTGCTGCCAGTGACAATGTCATTGCCACACTTCGTCTGCCTGCAGGCGTCAAGTACTTGGGTGGAATGGAAGGTGTTGTTGTGCAGGGAAATGTTCTCAAATGGCGTTTGAGTTCGCTCAAACCAGGCACAATGCAGAACTATCAATTCCGCTGCCAAATGACTTCAACCGGCGACCATGTATTCGCGTTTGACTGTGCTGGTACAGCAGCAGGGATGACGGATGTTTCCATCGCTACTCGAGTTGAATCCATCGCGGACCTTGTGTTGACTGTTTCAGACCCACCTGCTCCCGCACCGATCGGAAGCGACGTGACTTACGAAATCGTCATCAGGAACCGTGGTAGCAAGGAAGCGACAAATGTCCGTGCCGTGGCACAGTTTGGGCACGGAATCGAGCCGAAACGCATCGAAGGGCATACTGGCGAAGTGGTTCCTGGTCAGGTGATGTTCAACGCCATCCCACGAATCGGTGCTGGAGCCGAGGTGCGGTTGCGTGTGATCGCTCAGGCTGAGAAAGCCGGACATCATCGATTCAGAGCTGAGGTGCACTCGGGTGATACGATGTTGGTTGCAGAAGAGGCAACGCACTACATGAGTTCACAAAGTGACCGTGTGAGCCGTCGCAGCAGCGAAGCAGGATCTCGCTAAATCAGCTCGCAGGTTTGACGCTTTGCTCGCGTGTTAAACGGAGGCAGCATTCAAACAGTCGGTTCGGCCTCATTGGGTCGAATCGACTGTTTTTCGTTTGAGGTGCTGTTTCGTCGATTATTCAGATAAATCCCACGCCGGTTTACTGTTGCAGTCTCATCCGCGGAAGCTGTCTATAATGCTGGACTGTGCGTGGGGAGAGGCTAAGCAACTTTTCCAATTGCCTCTCAAGTGCTGCCCACCTCCACTTACCCTTCCAATGAGCCAACGCCATGTCAGCATCTCCGCGTGATCAGACCCGCCGCTCATTTCTCGCGACAACGGTTGCAGCAACTTCCGCGACAGCGACCACCGCTTATTTTCCATGGTCTGAAAAAGTGTTTGCGAACACGGCCAAGAATGATCGGCCGCGGATCGGAGGCATTGGACTTGGTGGCATGGGCAGTGGTGATTGTCGCCAACACGCCGGGTTTGGTGATGTTGTTGCCATTGCTGATGTGGATCAACGACATGCGGAGCGAGCCAATGCAGATGGGCGTATCGGCAAGGGGAAGGCTGACTTATACACCGACTATCGCAAGTTACTTGATCGTAACGACATTGATGTTGTAAGCATCGCAACACCAGATCATTGGCATGTCAAAATTGCGATAGAGGCATTGCTGGCTGGTAAGCATGTGTTCTGCCAAAAACCCCTCACGCTCACATTGGAAGAGAATCAACTGATACGGAATGCCTGTCGAAAACACCCGGATCAGGTGTTCTTCATTGGCACTCAGCAGCGAAGTGACCGTGGTCGGTTTTTGCGTGCTGTGAATTTGGTACAGAAGGGGCTACTTGGAAATATTCGCAAGATCACTGTTGGTATCAACGGGGGAAGTGTGGGAGGCCCTTTTCAGAAAACAGATCCACCAGTCGGGTTGGACTGGGATGCATGGTTGGGGCAGGCGCCCATGGTGGATTACGTCAAGCAACGCTGTCACGGTCAGTTTCGTTGGTGGTATGAATACTCAGGTGGAAAATTTACTGATTGGGGAGCCCATCATGTCGATATTGCGACGTGGGCGATCGGCGCTGATGCTGAGGGAATGGGACCAACAACCATTGATGGTACTGACGCCAATCACCCAGTTCCCTTCAAAGACGGATTTCCCACGGTGGATAACGCGTACAACAGTGCGAATGACTACGCCGTGATTTGCCGGTTTCCGAGTGGTATTGAGATGAATGTCACCAGCCGAGGAGAAAACGGCATCTTGTTTGAGGGAGACAAAGGGCGTTTGTTCGTGAATCGTGGCAAAATTACAGGCAAGCCGATCGAAGAAAAATGGGATGCGAATGAATTCGACGACTCTGATTTACAGCGGCTTTATAAGCAGAAGCCCGCAGAAGGACACAAGAACAACTTTTACAGATGCATCAGTGAGGGTGGCTTGCCCGTTTCGGATGTCTATACTCACGTTCAGGCAATGAATACTTGTCACTTGGCGGCAATTGCCGCGCGGGTGGGACGAAAAATCCGTTGGAACCCAGAGACCGAGCAAATTGTTGGAGACGATCAGGCACAAGGGCTATTCGCTCGTGAACCTCGTGAAGGGTATGAGATCCCCAG
>CAXGRW010000485.1:0-4510 GCA_964012125.1 uncultured Rhodopirellula sp. | reverse complement strand
GCGGTATGGGGACCGTGTTTGCCGCTGTTCACGAGAAAACGAAACAGCACGTTGCTGTCAAATTGATCTCTGACAACGTCGCCGATGAGTCAAAGTTCAGACGTCGCTTCGACGCGGAAATCAAAAGCCTTCAATGTCTTTCTCACGATGGAATCGTCAGGATTTATGGATTTGGCGAGGAAGAGGGGCACCTCTTTTATTCCATGGAACTGGTTCGTGGTGATTCTCTGCAAAAAGTGATCAAGCGAGATAAGAGACTGGAATGGCAGACCACGATCGATGTCGCTATTCAAATTTGTGGGGCACTCAAGCACGCGCATGATATTGGCGTGATCCATCGTGATCTCAAACCTGCCAATCTCGTTGTGGACTCGAATTGGCAAGTCAAACTCGTGGATTTTGGAATCGCTAAGATATTTGGAGACTCCAATACCGTTGCAGGGTCATTGTTGGGAACAGCTGATTACATGGCACCGGAGCAGGCCACCAGTGAAGGAATCACGCAAAGGACGGATCTTTACGCGTTGGGCAGTGTGATGTACGCAATGCTGGCCGGTCGCGCCCCGTTCACAGGCAAGAGCGTGACTCAGGTGATCAACGCGTTACAGCGCGATCGCCCCGTTCCAATCGATTTGATTCGACCTGATGTTCCGCCAGAATTGGTTGAATTGATCCACGAACTGCTGGAGAAATCCCCTGAAGATCGGCCGCCAACCGCGTTGGCGGTCATGAATCGCCTCAAAGCAATGAAGGCCGGATTGGAGCGTATTCAAACGGTTGCCGCCGAGGCTTCACTGACTGAGGAAGGGCCACGTGACGACGGTGCGACCGACGAATTTGAAGCAACCCAGCGTGAGAGCGACAGTGAGGGGACCGGGATCGAGGTTTGTGCTGGGGCGGGGGTTGGCGAAACACCCACCTCTGGAGGTGAAATCCAATCCGCAGGTTCAGAGGACATGATCATCGTGAGCCCTGAGGAGCCAACGGTGATGTCCGTCGGTAATGTAGGGCCGACTCGACTGGTTGAGGGAATGGCGGACAATAGTGAGGAACTCACTTCAAACACGCACTTCCAAACTGTAAATGATGTAACGTCGGAGTCCGGTGTTTTTGCCAAACGCCATCCGTGGACTGACCAGAACCTGGTGGGTTTGGGAAAGATCATTGCCATGGCGGCAGTTCTCGTCCTTGGTTGCATTTTATTCTTCTGGGCGATGCAAACCCCGTCACCCGATGAACTTTATATCGACGCTTTGAGCGGTAACACAACTGCAATGCAGGCATTCCTGCAGTTGTATCCCAATGACCGGCGATACACCGAAGTGGAGGATTTGCACATGGGGACCAAACTCCGAGGGGTGCTGAAGCGATTGAACACTCAAGCGAGGCTTGGCATTACTGACTTGTCGCCGTCCGAGGAAAGTTTCGTGAGGGTCATGGAGGGGCGGGACTTGAATCCGACCGAGGCGGCAGGCAAGATCGAACAATGGATTAACGTTTACGACGCGAACGCTGACTCTGACCCTTCCAATTTGGAATTGGGTGAGATGATCGCGATGGCAAAACGCGAGCAGCAACGTTTGCTCGAGCGTGCACCGCTGAATGCGATTGACAAGCGGGCGGGAAATTTGCTCAATCGCGTACGTAGGGCATTGGAGTCCGATGATCCGGTTCAAGTCAGAAAAGAGCTCAAGGCTATCATTGATACCTTCAATGAAATTGATTGGGCGGGGCCGGCCGTCGACGAAGCGACGCGTCAACTTAATGCGATTGAAGCGTTGCAAGCCGAAAACGATGGCATTGATGCGGAACCAAACTTGCCTTCCAAGGGCAGCGTTCTCCCTGAGGTAAATCCCTAAGATTGCAAACCCATTGTTGCAGAACCTTTCGCCGGAATAGGGGTTCTAGCATTGGGGAGAGTATCACGCGATCTCAGCGATGAGCTCGCATTGAGTAACCATTAAGCACGCCTCCAGTTGAGTTATTTGTTCGGTGACTTTGTTCCTTGCGCACTGAGATGACGGGTGTATTCTGTTGTCAAGATTATGAAAGTTGCAAATTGGTGAGTTTCGCGTCATCCGGTTTCGGGGAGTGTCGCGACAGCTATTTCTGCACAGGCTTCAAACTCAGAGAATTTACGATTCAGAAGGAATGGTATGGATCAGTTCGTTGGTTGGTTGTTGGATGCTGCGAAATTAGTTGCATCGGATGTTCATCTTGTGGTGGGTTACCGACCTACACGCAGGCAGCACGGCGAACTCGTGTCGATCAGTGAGCATGTGCTAACGAATTCGGATATTGAAGCGTGTTTGAAGCATATCTGCACCGCAGAACAGTATCAAGTATTTACGAGTGAACGTAATCTGGACTTCGCCTTCACGCTGGATGCTAATGGACAGTTGCAGAAGACGGGCAGCTTTGAAGAAGGGGGGCAACGGTTTCGCGGTAACCTTTTTTACAGCAGTGAAAACGCCGGGGCTTGCATCCGCGTGATACCTAGCCGCATTCCAGGGTTAGAGGAGAACAATTTCCCGACAGAGTTGGCCGAGCGTCTTGTTTCTTACCGGAATGGTTTGATTATCTTTTCTGGGGTCAGTGGATCTGGAAAGACAACATCAATGGCGATGATATTAAATGCAATTGCACAACAGGGGGGCAAGCGAGTCATCACGATTGAAGATCCGGTTGAATATCTCTTTCCTCACAACGGGAATTCAATAATCACGCAGCGGGAAGTTGGTCGGGATGTCGGTTGTTTTTCCAGTGGTCTGCGTCACGCCTTACGTCAGGATCCCGATATCATTTTGGTGGGTGAAATCCGTGATGCTGAAACGGCGCGGATCGCCATGAGCGCCGCTGAGACGGGACACCTTGTGATGTCCACGCTGCATTCTCGGGATGCGAAGGGGGCGATCACGCGAATGTGGGATCTGTTTCCACCGGCGTTACAAAATGAGACGCAGACGATGTTGGCAGCAAGTTTGCGAGGCGTGGTGTGCCAGCACTTGCTACCTAGCTCCATTCCCGGTGAACGCAGAGAGCTCGCGTTGGAAGTGGTTTTACGCAACAACGCAGTTGCGGCCGGAGTGAGGACTGGTCGTATCGATACGCTTGAAACTGCCATCCTGGCGGGCCGCAAAGATGGGATGGTCAATTTGGATGACTCGCTCGGTGAGCTGTTGCGGCAGGGACGGATCACTCAGGAGACAGCGTTCCAGTTTGCTACCGACCCGCGCCAGCTGACGCGGATCTGATCTCAGATGGGGACGGGAACTGATGAGGAAGGGATTGCAGGCTCAGGAGCTTGTGGAACGCCTTGATCCGCTTTGG
Source organism: uncultured Rhodopirellula sp. (assembly GCA_964012125.1). Lineage (GTDB taxonomy): Bacteria > Planctomycetota > Planctomycetia > Pirellulales > Pirellulaceae > Rubripirellula. Next base: position 1,180 of record CAXGRW010000485.1, on the reverse strand, counting down.
GAGTTTTGACCTGGGGATCAGGCTGATTTGATCTCTCACGCCTCGGCAAGAGCCCTCGGCTGCGTTCTTTTTCCCGCAAACGTGGCAACAGCGGCGTCCTTCGCGCATTTGGTTGTTGCCCTTCTGTTCCGGCTGGTGCTTGGCTCTCAGCTGCCTGCTTTTTGTTCTTACGTTCCTTCGTCAGGTTCAATGCATCTCCGAGTATATCGGACAACGCATCGCCCACGCTGCCCGGGGTGGATTCGCCGGACTCTTTTCCCGTGGAGTCCAGCAAGTTGCCAAAGGACTGTAAGATCCCTTTCTTGCTTGAGACGCTTAGCTTTGGAGTTTCCAACGTACCGGTCACCGCTAGTTGAATGGGTTGTGATGTGAGTGCATCTCGTACAACACCTTTGCCCAGTAATCCATCGGGTAGCTTTATCGAGACGGTCAGGTCAAGAGTTTCATCCAATCCCACCGAACCACTGGAAACAATCTCGATGGACCGATCACCGTGGGGCAGGATTAACGCCAAGCCACTATGGTGAACACGACCATCAATGACTGAAAAATCAACCGTGACGTTTTCAGCAACCGTAAGTGCCCCAGGGAGGTTAATTCCCGCCAGTTTCATCACAGTGTCCAACGCGTTGCTGGCGAGTGTGTTCTTCATTGAAACAGTCGCACTGTGCAAGTCTAGTTGTCCGCTTATTTGCGTAGCAAGTGCTTTGTTTCCGTTCTCAGCCGCACCGACTGGAATCTCACACTTGGTCAGATTCAATGAGAACTCGCCTGTCGCGGACACTTCGTCAGCTAATAACGGAGCGATTAGCTGCAGCCCCTGTCCGCAGAGTTGTGGGGTCAACGGTTGACGGTCGAAGACGAGTGCTGGTTCAAGAATCAAAATTGACAGCTTGTCCTGGCGTTTCAAACGCACCTTTGCATTGATCCCCGAAATATCGATTGGCGGTGGTTCGTCGGCTTGCGTTCGGACAAGTACGTGAGCGTCCACAATTTGCGCAGTAAGATTTGGCAACAAGGGTGCTGTTGAGCCAAGATTTTCATTCACGACGTCTGCCGTTTCGTGGCTGGTGTTTTTTACAATCGTTACATCGACGTCGGGCTGTACAAAACGAAAGTTCCCAAGCTCAGGCCGCGATAACAACATGCTGAACCACGATCTGTCTGCAGCAATTTCCTG
>CAXGRW010000484.1:0-4519 GCA_964012125.1 uncultured Rhodopirellula sp. | reverse complement strand
CCGTCGATTGTGCCTGTTTCCTAATTATCGAACTGATCTGGAAGGTGCCCGCCTAAAGCTTGAAGGGTATAGGTAAGGATCAGACCGAATAGAACCACGAGCCACGTCAGATAGATCCAGAACAGGAACAGCGGGATTAGTCCGAGAGAACCATAAAGGGAGTACGGAACGGCTTCGGATAGGTAAATCTGGAACCCATACTTTGCAAGTTCCCATAAGACGGCACTGACGGCTGCGCCGATCGCGGCCGCCTTTACTGACACCCGTGTATTGGGCATCAATGCGTAAACGAGGAATAACAGGATCCAGCTTGCGAGTAAGGAAACACAATGAGTCAGAATCGGCTTGAGCGTTTCACGGCCCTCCATATTACCGAACCATTCCACCAACTGTCCCGACAAATACAAGCTCATCGCCAGCAATCCACCTCCCAATGTCAAGATCGACCAGTGGATGGCAAGACGTAGATGAGCCGGTCGTTTGGAGGGAGCTTCGTAGATCCGATTGAATAAGTGCTCTGCGGCATTGGCGAGTGCCACTGCTGCATAGGTGAAAAGTAGCAAACCAAATACTCCGATTGATGCAAAATCAACCGACGAGACCTTGTCAGCCAAGTCGTGCAGAGTGCGGCGAATGCTTATACGGGCTTGTTGAGCGGCGTCTTCTTCGGTGTTGCTGTTTGCGTTTAGCTGAGGTTCCTCTTTGTCATCGGGTGTGGGTTGCTCATCATCGCCGGTCAGAGCATTTGACGAGTCCGCAGTTTCGGGAGTCGTTGCAGCAGATTCATTCACTTCAGAAGCGGCATTGCTGCCGGTTGCTTGGTCGCTTGGATGCTGCGAGCCTTCTTGCTGCTGGGGATCGAGTGCGGCCTGATCTGTTTGAGGCTTCGGTTCAATGAAATTCGTTGGTTGCAGCGGCTCATAGCCTGCGGTCACGTCCGGCACGCCAAAAAATGAAAACAATTGGTTCTCGACTTTTGCCTGAACATCTTCGAGGCCACCCACCACCCTGAACATGACCAGTCCGAGTACAACGACAGGTATCAACGCAAAAATGGTGCGGTAGGTCAACTCAGCAGCCATCCCGTCAGCACGCTGGCGTTTTAATTGTCGATAGCAATAGACAACTAGTTCAATGCTCTTGCGAAGAAATTGCTGACCTCGTGAGAGTTGTTCTCGTGGGCTGCGGATTGCTTCGATGAGGTAGTTGAGCAGTCGGTTCATCTGGCTAATGGTTCACAATGTTTGGATGAAGGATGCTGGAAGATGGGCGTTCGTTTTGCTCATACATCTGAGTGCAAGGGTGATGGGCAGATGCATCGCGATGCGAGCAAGTCGATATGAGTAAAGAAAGGAGATTCGCGAAATCGAACTGTTCAGTCGCTGGTCATGGCATTTGGCAAACGACCATCACCATGATCCGCAAAGCCAGTGACTTGAAATGGGGCTCAAGCAATTTAAAGTAGACGGGCTAATCGTGTCTTTTCACGAGAGGACTCTAACGTCGCCGAAGCTGTCCGTTTGACTTGCATGTCTTTGTCTATCGATCAGACACGACTTAACAGCTTAATTGGTCAATGTGGTGTTCGGTTGTGGGTCAGAGTCATTCATCCACCCGTTTTTGATTGATTTCAACAATTTGGGCAGGTTGTTCCGAATCTCGGTTGTTGGGGCATTGATCACACGCCCCAATTTGGTTGGTACCCGACGCAGAGTTCAGCACTCGGTAGATACGCCTGATCAGCCATGCTGCCGCGAGCAGCACGATCAAGAAGGTGACTATGTCTTGGATGTCCATCCGATTTGGGGTTCTTGATTTTGGAGAGCGAGTTACAGCAGTTGGCTTGATACGGCATAGGTCAGCCACGCCCCAAAATAGGCTAACAGAGTCATGTAGGAAAAGCTGAGTATGGGCCAAAACAGCGAGTTGGTTTCTCTGCGGATCACCAGCAGCGTGCTGACGCATTGGGCGCAAAGGGCGAAAAACACCATCACTGAAAGGGCAACCGGGACCGAGTAGACCGGTGTTCCATCGTCATAGGTCGATGCTTGAAGAGCGCCAACCAGTCCCTCTTCTTCAGCGTCACCACCGAGGCTGTAGATCGTCCCGAGTGTGGCAATGATCACTTCTCGTGCAGGAAAACTTGCCAACACACCAACGCCTATTTTCCAATCCCATCCCAGAGGTCGTACGACCGGCTCAATCAGGTGCCCAGTGCGACCCAGCAAACTATTCTCAAGCAAACGGCTACTCTCTGCATTCAGTTCAACGATCAGGGCCTGTTTGGCTTCAGAAGGTTCTTGCAGTGCATCCAACTCAGCTTCCATTTGATACTGCTTGGTGTGATCGCCAGGCCAAAAACCTGCGAACCAAATCAGGATAGAAGCGGCAAAGATCAAGGTGCCTGCCCGAATCACAAAGGCTTTGCTGGCAGCCCAAACTCGCGACAGAACGACCTTAGCCGATGGAACCTTGTATTCGGGCAGTTCCAGCACGAATGGCGCAACTTCACCACGCAGTAAGGTCTTCTTCAGGATCCATGCCACCGGGATAGCAACAACCACCCCAACGAGATACATCGACATCAATACGATCGCTGGAAGCGAAAGCCAGCCAGCCAAATACGTTGTACTTGGAATGAACGCGGCAATCAAAAGCAGGTACACAGGAAGCCTGGCGCTGCAACTCATCAAGGGAGCTACCATGATGGTTGCAAATCTGTCTCTTCGATTTTCAATCACCCGGGCCGCCATCACTCCTGGGACTGCACAAGCGAATGAACTCATCATTGGCAAGAACGATTTCCCACTGAGTCCGAACGTTGTCATGATTCGATCGACGAGGAACGCGGCACGCGCCATGTAGCCACAGTCTTCCAGCAAAGCCAGAAACAGAAACAACAAAGCGATTTGGGGCAGGAAGATCAGTACACCGCCCACGCCAGCGATAATTCCGTCGGTAATCAGACTGCGAAGTTTGCCGGGTTCCATCACGCTGCAGACAGCATCAGATAAGCCGGAAGTGGCTGCGTCAATCAGGTCCATCGGCCACGCAGCAAACGTGTAGATCGATTGAAAAATCAAAAACATCGTGAATACGAAACAAACCAAGCCAATGATGCGGTGAGTTAGGATCGCATCGAGGCGGTCAGTCACCCGCGATGAAGGTCGTGAGTCGTTTTTGAAGACAGATTCAAGTTTGGCTTTGGCCCAGGCGTAACGAGCATTGCATTCAATGTCGATCGGATCGCCGAGGGCTTTGGTGAGTTCTTCACGAGTCTTTGCCAGTGATTCTGCGGCGGCTGGTCCAAACTTCGAAATCACTTGGGTCTCTGGTTCGCCGCCTCGATCAAGCACCATCCGTTCCAAAAGATAGTTATCAGGTAAACTTGCGTTCTTTTCGTTGCTCGTCGCTAAGAGTGACTCGCGAAAACGTTCGACCGAAGAGTAGAACTCGGGCGGCAGAATGCGGCTGCGTTCGTGCTGTTCGGGAATGTTGTTGAGCTGCTGTGAAATTGTCTCTTTGAGTTTGTCGATCCCGGTTCGTTTTGCTGCTGAGGTGGCCACCACTGGGACACCTAGCTGTTCGGATAGACGCTCGACATCAATCTGCATCCCGCGTGACTCGGCAACGTCGATCATGTTTAAAGCGACTACGACGGGTTTGCCTAGTTCCAGCAGCTGGCTGACGAGAAACAGGTTACGTTGCAATAACAGCGCGTTTACAACGCAGACGATCAGATTCACACCGCCGGACTGTGTAACGTTGTCCGTCAGAACTTCCACAGCGACCAGTTCGTCGGGGGATCGAGGGGCAAGCGAATAGGTCCCAGGCAAATCGACCAATGTGATCTTGCCTGTTTCAAGTTCACACAAACCAGTTTTCTTCTCGATCGTCACGCCGGGGTAGTTGCCCGTCCGCACATTCATACCTGCCAAGGCGTTGAATAAGGTGCTCTTTCCAGTGTTCGGATTACCGACAAGGGCGACGCGGGGGTGTCCTGAGACTTCGGCAGCGCCGACTTGAGGAGCAGATGCCATGGTGGTAACGGCTTTGTGGTGGACGCCCGTGATGATTCAACGGTGCCAAGGAGTGGGGAGAGAGGTCCAAGCGGAGCGGCTTGGAGTGGGCGGATACGCCACTCACCGAACTGTCACGTGTGGACCAAGGATCAGCCGATCGGTTCGACGTAAACACGGCGAGCTTCCCCACAGCGAACCGCAATGCGACTGCCGTGAACGGAACATTTCAAGGGATCCCCAAGAGGTGCCGGGCGTACGAAATGTACAAGTTCGCCAGGAACAAAGCCCATCTCACGTAACCGAGAAGCGATCCCATCTGCACCCGAGATGCGGATGATGTTCGCTCGCTGGCCGGGCTCGAGTTGGTCGAGTGTGGTGTCCATCTGTTTTTCCTTAATGAGAATCAATCTCAGTAAGTGAATGATCCCTGATTATCGCTGCCTTGTCAAGGGTTCGGCGTTTTGAATTCGCCCATTGACGCTCATTCTCAATGGCAG
>CAXGRW010000483.1:0-4539 GCA_964012125.1 uncultured Rhodopirellula sp. | reverse complement strand
GCCTGTACGTGAACATGATCAAGGCTGGAGAAGCCGGCGGTGCACTGGAAACAATCCTGCAACGCCTTGCCGACTTCCTTGAACGTGCTGAATCACTGAAACGAAAAGTCAAAGGTGCATTGATCTACCCGGTTATCGTGGTGTCAGTGGCTGCGGCGATTTTGACCTTCATCATGTTGTTCATCGTTCCCACCTTCGAAACGATGTTTGAAGAGTTCGGCCTGACCTTGCCAACACCAACGTTGTTGCTGATCGCGATGAGCAACTACATCTCAGGCTATTGGTTCCTGTTGATCGCCATGCCAATCTGTCTTTTGATTCTCGTCAAACTGATGCGGAAGTTCAGACATGGTCGCATGGGCTTTGACATGTTCATCATTAAGGTGCCTATTTTCGGAGGTTTGATTGAAAAGAACATCCTTGCGAGAACCACACGTACCTTAGGAACCTTGATATCCAGCGGTGTTCCGATTCTTGAAGCGATCAACATTACCCGTGAGACATCCGGCAACGGAATGTTTGAGCGGATGTTCACACGCGTGAATGAATCGATCCGCGAAGGCGAAGTGATCAGCAAACCGCTCCGCGAGTACAGCGTCATGGGATTCCACCCGATGGCCATCGTGTTCTGGGCGTTGTTCGGAGCATTTCCAGGTTGCATCCTGATGTCCATCGCTTTGACGGCGAAAGGAACGAAATTGGACAGTGGTGGCATGGTCCAAACATTGACTATGCTCGCGATACAGGGCATCGTGGGCGGCGGTGTCCTGGCTGCATTGTGGGGTATCACGAAAGTAAAATCACGCGTGGTTGATGACTTGGTCGTCAACATGGTCGACGTCGGTGAAGAAACCGGTGAACTCGACACGATGCTTTACAAGGTTGCAGATACGTATGACGAAGAGGTTCGGACGATGACCGATGGCCTGACAGCCTTGATGGAACCACTGATGATTGTGTTCCTGGGACTGGCAGTTGGATTCATCGTGATCAGCCTTTTCATGCCGTTGGTGTCGCTGATCAGTGGATTGACTTGATCCCGTTACCAACAGAAAAACCGCTCCTTGCTGCCGGTGTACACCGCAGTGACGGGCGGCGACCGGTGGGTAGCCCAAGTAGGTTCGCTGCCAATCTTTTCCGAAACGAAATTCCAACCCCTTCAAAATCCATCATGAACGCACAACGACGCCTTTCACCGCGCAAGCCAAGTGTTCAACCACACGCCGCTGACCGCCAAACGAGGTCAGCCGGTTTTACGTTAGTCGAGCTTCTGGTTGTGATTACGATCATCGGAATTCTTGCTGGCCTCGCAGTGCCGGCCATTTTCTCGGCTGTCAGCACCGCCAACTCAACCGCGATGAAGATGGAACTCAATTCGCTCGATACTGCGGTACAGAAGTATCAGGAGAAGTACGGTGACTACCCGCCAGACTTCTCTGACTGGGCAGTCGTCGAACGTCACTATCGAAAAATCTTCCCGAGGATTTCAAGCGATCTGGTTCTGCTCAAGACGCTGCTGACGGATACCAACGGCTACAACCCGACAATCATGGACCGAGGTGAAGTTCTTGCTTGGGTTCTGGGCGGATACAGCAGTGATCCTCTACGTCCATTCACTGGACCTGGGGGACCACTTGAATTGGTAGGGATGGGAGGACAAGCCAACGATGTTCCCGTGTATCAGATCAACACTTCGAAAGAAAACAGTCTGTTTGCATTTACCCCCGGACAGCTGGATCTGACCATTCCGGCAAAGAATTCGCCAATCAACATGAGCAACTACCACGTTTCCAGTGATGGCGATCTCTTTCTGAGCTATGCGGCTTCCACAAAAACAAAAACACCTTTTGTGTACTTCGACTCACGCACCTATGAGTATCGCAATCCATTAGCCACATCCAAAGGATTCAACGGCTTCTGGCGTCCGGAAGCCGGTCCTGTCCGGCCGTACATTTCCGATATCGTTCAAACTGACCAAACATGGCAGTTCATGAAACCAAATTCGTTCCAGATCATTGCCCCAGGCATTGACGGGAGCTTTGGTTGGCTGAGTAAGCAGTCTGGTACCACCGGCCCGAACGACAATGACACAACTTCCGCAGTCTACTACCAATACCCCACTGGAAAAGCCGGACAGGTTGTGATCGACAACAACGGTGTACGAACACGCGTGTTGCGTAACGATGTCAGCCGTTACCAGGAGCCAACCGTAGCAAATCAGATTGACAACTTTCAGCAGGACAACCTGACCAACTTTGCAGACGGAAAATTGATCGACGAATTGAAAGAATAAACGTCGTTGAATCGTTTCCCACAATTAATCCGAGGCATGTCAGCATGAATCATCAAAGATCGAAAACTGCATTCACACTCGTCGAGGTGCTCGTCGTGATCGTGATCCTTTCGATCATGGGAGCGATGGTCACGACTGCTGTTTCAGGAGTGACAACCACGGCGAAGCAGTCACGCACCAAGACGATCATTTCGATTGTCGATAGCGTGCTGGCGGAACACTATGCCAACTTGAAGTACCGCCAACTTCCTGTGGAAATCCCCGACCTATTTCTTCCCTCCGGAAATGCCAACGAAGTTGGGTATGAAGTACTCGCTTCGGAAGCGGCACGAGTTCGCTTGATGATGATCCGCGACCTGCAGCGGATGGAAATTCCTGATCGTCTTTCTGACATCACCACAGCTCCATCTCAGATATACGCAGCTACCAACCAGGTACTGATTGACAACAACGACAATGTGATCAACACACGTGACCAGAAAAACCAGCGCAAAGTCATGTCGGTCTCATGGTATTCACCCAACGCTACATTCCTGAATGGTGGTGACAACATCCCATCGCGTCTGGCAGCCTATCGCAATCGAATGCCGACCAATCTGCCGCTCAACAGTGCAGAAGCACTTGCCAACCAGGGAGCGGAATGTTTGTACCTGATCATGGCAACTTCGTTCGTGGGTGGCTCACCTGCACTGGAGGCTATTCCTGCTGCGAACATTGGCGACACCGACAACGATGGGCTTCGAGAAATCCTGGATGGCTGGGGAAATCCATTGGGCTTCATTCGCTGGCCTGTGGGCTATTTCGATTCGGAACTCTCGATTGACAAAACCATTCCTGATGAGTTCGATCTATTTCGGTCCGACTATGCCTACACGATGGTACCGGGCAGCACCAGTTCCTCAGCAGGAGCATACGACGTGCTCTCAAAACGCAACTACTTCGACGATGCACCGATCAAACCATGGTCGATGCGTCCACTCGTCTTCTCAGCAGGCCCCGACGGGGAATATGGCATCACAACCGACCCGATCACCGCAGCGGGCGTGTCAATGGCGAACTACAACTACCAGGCATCCAATTGGTGGTGGCCCACGACGGTCGATTTCTACGGAGAGGAACTCCCCAGTCGGACTGGCAACCCCACAAGCCCGTTCCCGGATCCCTACCTGCGTGTCTTCGTCAGCTCAAATCTGAACAATGGCCAGTTCGCTGGACGGCTTCCAGGGCAACCGCTTCCGACCACGACCTCTGTCAATGAATTGACTGATAACATCAACAACTATCAACTGCAGGTGTCGCCACGATGATCCCTGTGAATACAACAACGAATCAAAACACAGATCGCCGCCGAGCGGCATACACACTGGTAGAACTGCTGATCGTTCTTGCGATCATGGTCCTGCTGGCGGCAGTCGCTTTGCCTACCGTCAAAGACCTGCTTGCAAACCAACAGATTGCCAAGACAGCGCGGAACATCTCGGCTTTCATGGACAAAGCCCGTAGCCGAGCCATTGCGGAAGGGCAGTTTGTTGGAATCCGGCTGGAAAGATTAAACACGCTCGACCCCGTCAGCCGCGCCCAATCAATTCGCATCCGTGAGTTGACCAGCGTGCCACCCTACACAGGGGACGCTTCCAACGCATTCGCAGTCCTCAAGACGAACACGGGATACACCAACGCAAATCTGTCGTACCTTACGATTGCCGAGTTCAACCCGTTTGACAATGCGTTGCTTGCGTTCAGCGCCAGCATGGTCGACCCAAACGCTGCCCTGCAAATCAACGATGCAACACAGCCCGGTTACGTTCTGACTCCCAAGTCCGAACCCACCGATGATGCGAGTGCTCCCATTCGAAGCGGTGATTACCTCGAACTTCCGGGTGGGCGTCTTGTACCTTTCAAAATCCAGCATCGGGCATTGAATGCAGGAGCAGGAATTCCCGTGAAACTGTTTTTTGATCTCAGTGAGATGAAGACAGCGGGTACAAAATCGTTTCCAGCTGGTAATCCGATCTTCCCCTCAGGTGGCCGGCGAATCAAATACAAAATTCATCGACGTCCTGTGGTTTCGACCTCAGCACCGTATTCACTTCCCCGCGGCGTCGCGATTGACCTGAACTATTCAGGCACTGGCATGAAGGGTAATGAATTCGCTCCATCACCGATGAACACAGACATACAGGCCGGCGCGAACGCCAAGCCCATTGACATTGTTTTTGGCCCAGACGGTGGTGTCGTATCGATCA
>CAXGRW010000482.1:0-4548 GCA_964012125.1 uncultured Rhodopirellula sp. | reverse complement strand
CGTTCAATTCAATAAAGATGGGAGTCGGTTGCTGATCCGTACGCTTGAAGGAGCGGTTGGTGTTTGGGACGCGGCCTCAGGATTTCCACTATTTGAACCATTGGCTCTGGATGGTGACTGCAGTTTTTCTGTCGATGGGAAACTCGTTGTCTTGGGTGGGAGTGATGGACTTGTTCGTTTGATCGATTCGGAAACAGGTGACGTTTCGCGATTGGGCACTAGGCATAATTCCAGAATCTCACTGAGTGTTAGCCCGGGCGGCCAGCATATTGTCACGAGTGCTTTTGCTGATGCGTTAAAGGTCTGGGATTTATCAACAGGTGAGCTGGCTTGGACAACTGAAAATCCAGGCAGTTACCTTGCGACCGCTTTTCATCCGAATGGTGATATCGTCGCCGCTTGTAATGCGATGAATAGTGACTGGGATGTCGGTCAGATTGATGTGTGGAATTGGCGGACAGGTAAACGGCCCGTTGAAGCTCTGGATTGTGAAGGGCAAATTTATGCTGGGGCTTTGGAATTCAGCCCAGATGGCCGTTTCATTGCAGCTGGAACGGTGGATGGTCTGCTTTTGATCTGGGAAGTATCTACCGGAAAACAGTTGTATCGAACGAAGCAGCACTCAGGAAAAATCTGGACCGTTAGTTTTAGTGCCGACAGTAAGCGTCTGTTGACCTGTTCTGGCGATGGGACCGTGAAGGTGTTTGACTTGCCGCCAGTGCATGACCCGATTCCTGTGTGGCTGCCAGAATTGGCGGAACTGGTGGCTAAGAGACGCATCAACGAGAGTGGTGCAGTGGAGGTCATTGATGGTACTGGTCTTGAAGAGCTAAAAAAGCGAATTTCTGATGCTGCAGATGACAACGGATTCACGCGTTGGGCCAAGTGGTTCTTAAGTGATCCCAATAAGCGGCCCGCTGCGTCTGCTGTGGAGTTGCCAACGCCTGAATACATTGATGCGTTGGCTCGTAGCGAAGATTTGCAGGATCAATATGAAGCATTTCTGCTTGATCCCAATAATGGATTGATCTCTTGTCGTATTGGGTACCTGTTGGCTGTTTCCCCACGCCGAACTGCGATGGAAGCACATGAAAGAACACATTGGGACGCAGCAGCGCTTTGGTATTGTCGGCAGGGAGTTGAACTTTCACCTGACATGGGTGAAGCATGGGCGCTCCAAGCTGCGGTTGAGCAGGTCGTCGGAAAGCCAGCAGAGGAATCCATTGCGAAAGCATTGAAATTGGATCCCAAAGCGCCCATCGCGTTATTTGCCAAGGCGTATGAATTGCATGAGCAGGGAAAGGGCGACGAGGCGTATGAAGCGTTCGCAGCATCTCTTGGTTCTCTGCCTGAAAACAGACACGTGCTTGATTGGGAAAATGAAAAGCCGTTTCTGATCGGAACGCTGAGACGCATCCTTGCCAAAAGCGAGAGAAACGCACAAACGTTAGCGCAGTCAGGTTTGGGAAGGCTGCTCGAAACAGGAGACACGCAAGAACGAAGGAGTGTTGAGGCTGAATGGCTGACGCGATATGCCTGTGAACTCGCCCCGGAAGACGTACAGGTATGGCGTTTGAGGTCGCAGATCTTAACTTCCTTGGGGAGAGAATCCGAGGCTGAAGAAGCACTGCAGAAGTCCTTGGAGCTCAATCCGGATGGAAAGCCGAATTGGCAGCAAGTGGGACGAATACTTACCCTGCGGAGTGATGAATTGGTGCAGCTCAAAAAATTCACGGCAGCACACGAGTACTTGCTAGAGAACGGAATTCCTGAACGGTCAAAGGACGCCACAGTTGACCAAGTCGATCTGAGCAGTTTCTATAATCAAACCTTGATAGAAATGCCCTATCGCTCCAAGGCTGACGGAAACAATAACGCTAAAACATGGAAGCGACTTCCGATCGGTCTGGTTGACTTTAATGGTGTCACGTTTGATGTCCGGGGCATGATTCGTCTGTCCGGTGGTGTTGTGGTGGACCGTGAATTTCCACAACCCTTGCCTTCAAATGTCAGTGATATCAAAGTCAATCGAAAAACCGACTATCTGCATTTCTTGCACAATGTGGTTGCGGGTACAGGGACTCGAATCGCGGACGGCGAGCCCGTGGGTTATTACGAGATCAATTATGTTGATGGTGAGAAAAAGCGGCTACCTATTCTGTATGGTCAAGATGTTGTGCATTGGATGTTCAATCAATTTGTGGTTCCTCGTGAGGCTGCGATCGGATGGAGTGAGGGGAATTACAGTGCGTTCAAAACTCTCTCGCAAAGCTGTTGGGAAAATCCAAGGCCTGATGTAGAGATCAAGACGGTTACTTTTGGGTCTGCTAATAACCAACCGGCCCCCTTTCTCGTAGCTTTGACCGTTGGTTCACTCGAGACTGAGGAAACTGACGACGCTCTGCAGTTATCTTCTGGGGCTTACCGAAGAGCCGTGTTCACGAAGGGGCAGACTAGCCTGACGCATGAGTTGATTGATACCAAGTCTCGGCGGGCAATGGAACTTAGGCCTGACGATCCGATTGTGATCTATCGACGCGCAGAAGTACTGCACACGGTGGGTAAGCAGGAAGAGGCGTTGAAACTGGTTGCCGGACTGAAAGAGGGATCTCCGGATCATCCAGGCTACCGATTGTTGGAAGCCAGGATTTTGTGGGAGATGGAAAGGTTTGATGAGGCTGCGGAGGCATTGCATTTTCCAGTAAGTGATTTTGCACTTAGTGAAGCTTTGTCAGATGTCGAACAGGTCCTTTTGGAAAGGTTGAGAGTCGCGGCTATCGATAAGCTTGGCGCAAAGCAAGGACGTGAGTGGTTTGTGAAGTCCATGATTTCACCAAGGCCCGCGGATTATCCGCCCCAGCTTGTTGATTTGACTGATCATTACAACGCAAGCTTCGATGAATCCTGGTACACCCCACGTAAGTCGCCTAATGTCTATGGCAAAGTTTTAAATACGCTTCGACCGGGCAAGTACGTTCTCAACGGAACGCCGTTTGATATTCGTGGAATTATTCAGCTGAATAATCGCGAGGTCTTGGAAATGGTTAACACGTTCCCCCTGAATGTGGAGCAGATCAAGGTGGACGTTGCCGGAGATCAAATTCACTTTTTGCATAGTGCCATTGATGAAGTAAATGCAGGTGCCCCGGTTGCCGCTTATCGAATCCGATTGGCTGATGGAACTGTGCACCAACATGGCGTCCTGTGGGACAGAGAAATTAAGGATTTCATCATTGATCGGAATACGGAGTCACCTGCTTATGCGGCGTGGCGTGCTGAGGGTGTGACACAATATGCAGGCGCCAGTGACGCTGTGCTTTATCAATCCACTTGGACGAATCCCACCCCAGAGGTGAAAATCAGCACCGTGGATTTCCTGTCGTTTGAAAGCCAATCTCAGCCTTTTCTCGTCGCGATGAGTGTCGAGTCGTTTTCCGAAGACCTCAAAAGCGACCCCGCAGATGCTAAGCAGTTCGCTCAACTCGCGTTAAGAAAACTGACAGGCGGAACAGAGATCAATGATCGAGTGGTCAAACAGGTGCGAAGCCTGATCAAAAAAGCAATGAATGATGCACCGCAGGATCCGGATGTATGGCGAGCGGCGGCTGAAATCAGTTTGCGTCTTGACGAGATTGATTCAGCACTCGCGGCGATCGATAAATCCTTGAAGCTCAATCCCGTTTCAAGTGATAGCTGGCAGTTAAAAGGAAACATCCTTGGGAAGGTTAGGCGATTTGACGAAGCCCGTGCCGCAAAGAAAAAACAGCGTAGTGCCAGGGTGCAGGAATTGATAACACCGCGTGATCCTGCCATTGATCCGCAATTTGTTGATCTTAGCGGGCATTACAACGTTGGTCTGCAAGAGTTTCCCTATCAGACGTTGCGGCCAGAGCGAGGCCTGACAGAGACTTTTAGCAAAATCAAGCCAGGCTTGAATACATTTGGTGACGTGGAGTTTGACGTCCGTGGGCTGGTCGCTTTGGAGGGAAAGGAAACAGAACTCGCTGCAGGACAGGCTGAACTTGCGAGCCGAGTGACTGGAATTCAGGTTGGACAGACAGCAAAGGCCATTCACCTGCTGCATGGAGCGGGGTGGGGAAGTGCGGATCCGCATGGAACCTGCATTGGAAAGTTGGTTGTGAACTATGAGGATGGGGAATCACAGACGATCGAAATTAATGCGGGAGAGCACGTTCGAGATTGGTTCCTCAGCAACATTTCCAAGCGACAAGTCAGCGGTGGAAAACTCGTGTGGGTGAATCCGAGCACGGAAGTCCCGGGCCGGGATATTGGCCTCTATACGCTAACGTGGCAAAATCCGCAGCCAGATCGAAAGATTGCTTCTTTTGATTACGAGAGCACCATGAACTACGGTGCGCCGTTTCTGTTGGGTGTCACCCTCGACAATTAGGCCAGCCTTTGACGGGTTGATGCCGACCAGAGTCCCGATGAGCCGCGAGCGTTGAGCTGCGGAAACGGGCAACTTCCTGCTGTGGGACGCTCGAGATCAGAACTTGCTGTGATTGTGAGCTTCCGTGATCGGCACTT
>CAXGRW010000481.1:0-4552 GCA_964012125.1 uncultured Rhodopirellula sp. | reverse complement strand
ACGCTTCATAACGCTTTGATTGGGCGAGACTCGGCAAAGAGTTCCAAAGTTCAGGCGGGTCAGACTTATACTTAATCGAGTCGAGCGGGTAGAGGTCAAAATACTTTGCAGGCGCCAGAAACGGAACGTGCGGTTTTTGGATCCCACAAGCGATAAAGAACGGTTTATCACCGTGACTTTTTTCCGTTAGCCACTTGGCCACCTGCCTCGCATTTTTTCCATCCTTGTGTTGTGCATCCGTGAGGCCGCTTTCTCCGTAACCGGGCGGCGTCTGCGCGTCTAATGAAGCAGACACCTGTTTTTTCACGGCTTTCCACTTGCGCCGATTGGGCCCCTCTTCAACTGACCCATGCACTGACTCAAATTCGATGCGTGCTGCTTTCACAACCTGCAGTTCATCATTCTCAAACCGATGGAACTCATCCCAAACCTTTGCACCCTGTTCATGGCGGGGTGAATGAAAAACCTTGCCCACGCTCCCTGTCCAAAAGCCATTCTGCCGGAACAGCTCTGGCATCGTAATGGTGTTTGGACGTTCATTACGGATGTCATCGTCATTATTCAAAATGCCTGTCGATTCAGGATACAAACCGCTTAGCATCGAAGCACGGGATGGTCCACAAACCGGATACTGACAGAATGCCCGATCAAACGTCATCGCCTGCGAAGCGAGTGCATCCATCGCCGGGGTCAGGATGGGAGCATAGCCGGACGGCGACACATGCGTGTTCAGATCGTCACAGACGATCAATAGCACATTCTTGGTCCGATTGCGATTAGTATTCCCGACAGGATCATTTTGATGTGCAGGTGCAGCCTTTCCTCCCCCAGAATCTCTTGGTTTGGTGAAAGGCAGATGCTTTGGTGGAGGCGTATAGTTACCCGCTCCCTTCTGCCAACGATACGCATCGCCCTGGATTACAAGATCTTTTCGGGCATTCATGGATGGCTCAGGCGGGGCGAACACCTTGGGAGCACTTTCCTTCAATGTCGCGATCACGCTGGCATTGCTCGGATCGGCGGCCAGATTGTTCCATTCGTTTGGATCTACTCGGACGTCATAGAGCTCATCGCCATCTTTGCCATAGCTGATGTAACGCCAATCACGATTGATGATGGCATATTCACCAGGGTTCATGTGTGGCAAAAAGACATTTCGATCAGAGGCAGTCGCTGGATTCTTCAAGGTCGAGGCAAGCGATATACCCTCCAGCGTCTGGCTGGGAGAACTGAGTCCACACATCTCTACAAACGTGGGATACATGTCAATCAAACTGGCTGACACATCCGTCTTCGCACCTTGTTTGATTCCAGGTCCGGCCCAGATGAAAGGAACATTGGACGTACGTTCCCACAAAGTGTGCTTTCCCCAGTCACCTTTCTCTCCGTGGTGATAACCATGGTCACTCCACAGCACCACAATCGTGTTATCCGAGTAGGGACTGTTGTCGAGTGCATCCAAGACCCTGCCCATCATTGCGTCTGCATAACTGATGCAAGCTAAGTAGCCATGGATTGCATCGTCAATCGCTTCCAATTTTTCCAGCTTCTGGTGAATGCGCGACCTCGCCGTTTTCATCTTCTTGATTTTCGGCGGAAGATCTTCCAGATCATTCGCCTTGTAATCGGGCAACTGAATCTTTGCCGGGTCGTACAAGTCGAAATATTTTTGAGGGCAATAATTAGGAAAGTGAGGGGCGTAGATTCCAACACCGAGAAAGAACGGTTGATCATGTTGCTGATTCAGTTGCTCAACGGCCCAATTGACTCGCTGCGAGTCTGCCATCTCTTCTTCTTTGGCGTTTGGGATTGCTCCCCATTCCAGAAAAAGACCACCAGTAATCTCCTCGCCGCGGTTGTAAACACTATTCGGAAATGGTTGGGGGAAGGGGGTTCCCCGACCCCATGAATCCAGTGCCCAACCATTCTGTCTCTGTGCCTGCGTCCGCAGGAAAAACTCATCCCAGCCACGGACGTCAATCGCCCCCACCGGATGGTGAAATAGTTTTCCAGCGCCAAGCGTCTTGTAACCTGCTTTGGAAAAGCTCAGTTGCAGCGGTTCAATGTCTGGATGTGTTTTGAAGTAGTTTGCTGTGCGATAACATCCTGTCGTTGACGCGAATTGCCCTGTGAAAATGGCCGCCCGACTCGGTGCACAAAAAACTCCCGCCGTGTGTGCATTGGTAAAACAGATTCCTCTGCTAGCGAGTCGATCGAAATTCGGCGTGATTGCCTTTGTTTTGGAATCGAGACACCCTATCCAGTCATTCATGTCGTCCACCGCCAAGAACAACACGTTTGGCTTCTGTGCTTGCATTGGCTGTATGGCGAAAGCAACCGTTGGGCAGAGTTCTAGCGACAGGAAGCATAGCAAAAACCAATAACCAAATTTCCGCATGTCGCACCCTAATGTTGTTGAAGCACCGCGCTCTATACTCAAGGCTATCCCATCCGTTTGGATGCGAAACCGCTCTACGCAGCACCCAATTCTAACCCGCGATGCGTCTTGGGTAATCCCATCAAGATCAAATGCTTCGAATGCCTGACAATACTTCGCGTTCCCAAAAGCTTGACCAACTTAAACGCAAGCATTCACCACGGTGCGAAAGACGGCCTCAATCTACCAATCGAACTGCACGTCCCCAGTTTTGCTGATCTCGGTGCTATCCCCCAAGTTCGTCCCCCACACCAATAACATCGCGTGTTGATCCATCGCCAACTGGTTTAAGGACTAATACACATTTTGCATTACTTCCAGGGCACTGTGTGACCACGTGCTGATTTGTAGAAAAGACGAAAAACAAGCAAAAAGGACGACACAAATCCTCACGATTCTTGCCTACATAGGCTCGTACCAATCGGCACATGTGGTCACGTTAGTAACGTTGAAGGTCATCATTACGCCGTCACCAGTTTGCTGTCAGAATTATGCTGTCACTAATGATCCGTCACGATTGCGATGTCGCCATTGCGCCACCCCCAAGCCTCGAGTAAACACTTATGATGTCCTACACGCACAGCATCGTCTCAGGCTTAGTCCTGGTTTCCCTCACCTTGGTCGGGTTAGCTGGATGCGATCTATCATTCAATCGCGATCCGGCAACGAGCGTGACCGTTGTTGTTTCAGGAATAGAAAGTGAGGAATCCCGGCAAGCTGTCAAATCGACGTTAGAAGACATGACAGATGGCTCCGGTCACATGATGTCAACCAGCATCAGGGGCAGCACGATGACCACGACGGTGTCTCCCGTAAGCGATGTCGATTCGTTCCTAAAGAAAATTGATTTTGGCACCGTCACGAACGTGGATGGCCGCAACATAGACATCACCTACAAGCCCTAAGAACGTCTTCAGCACATCGGCCCCCCCGAAAAGGCTTTGTGTTTGATAAATAGTTGGCAATTCTCACTCGATCCGCGATGGCTGTGCTTCGGTAAACCATACCTGTGTGTGATGATTGTAGCGAGCATTTCATCAGAAAGACGTGAGCGTTCAGTTAATCAATTCGTCAAAACGACATCTCTTACGGAAGTGCCCAGCACTGAAGAGCAAAAAAAATACCCACCGGCAATGACCGGTGGGCGTGGTTGTTCTATCCGTTGTGCGGCAACTGGGAGTTGCCTACTGAATAGTGTACTCCGCCAGATGGCTATTCGTTTCGGCGTACTTCTTCAGTTCGGCCTTGTAGTCGACACTGGGGTCAGTCAGCTCGAAGGTGCAATTTCGACCCGCGATGTCTGTCGTAATGTTGACAACACCGGGGATTTTGGTCAGATCGCCTCGGACCGAGGCGGCACAACCACCTCAGTGCATATTCGGCACTTTGAGGCTTACCAGCGTCGCGATGTCGTTATTATCCGTTGTTGTGTCCGCCACGGCGGAAACCTCGTTTTCCACGCTCGGTGTCGCCACAGGAGTCGTTGACCCCGTGCACCCAACCAACGCGAGTAACGCAACTTGCAATAGCACTGCGTTTCTTTTCATGAGCTCAGCTCCAGAACTAAGTGAATTTAACAATATCTAACCATTGGAATCTGCAAGGGGATTATCGGCAAGAGTCAAATAAGCCTTGAATTCCGTTTTTTCACCGTACAGGGCGAATACAGAACAATTGTTCAGACAGCCTCATTGAGGCCTTTGGTATCGGTAAACCGCCACCAGGTAATTGGATAGCAACAGATTTCCGCCCATCGGAACCTAAATCCGATCGTGCCTTTTACTCTGCGAGCGACGGTAACCTCTCCCTTCGGCGAAACCACTGGAGTTCCATCAGCACCACTCGCAGCACGGAACTTAATCCGGCTCGTCCCAGTACCCAAACACGGCCGCTGATCAAATACCTCACCCGGCCCTGATTTTAGTTGTGCGTTCGAGCAAATCCCCGCTAGCTGATCCAGTGCCGTTCCGAACCTCCGCCGAATGGCTTGAAACGAAACGTATCAGGTCGCGTGAGATCGTCGCACGCCCCACGTCACACAAAGGTTGCCCGGCGTTGTCGCGAGAGTGTTAAAATCTGTGGCACTCCGAACAGCCTGCAGTTCAAGACAGCTCC
>CAXGRW010000480.1:0-4556 GCA_964012125.1 uncultured Rhodopirellula sp. | reverse complement strand
AGCAAGTCTCCACTCCTTCTCTTTTCTCCAATCAATGGATTTCCCAGCAGATTGGTGCCGGAATCGTTCGCTGATGGGTAGCTTAGCTGCCTCGCCAGATTGTCCGTAAATCACAGGACGGCCACCAAGCTCGCGGATCGTCGTCATCCGCACTGCCACCCCATAGGGCTCATAGTCCCACCTTTGAACATGAGACCGAAAGCACCGCTGCTGCAACAATTCCAAAAGTGGGACAGCCGACCAGCAGACCACGGGATATCGCTTGGAACTGACAATCGCCGATGACAGAAGCTCACCCGACTGAATGATTCTGCACAACGAATCCAATGCAGTGCGATTTGCGATCCGACGATCATGGGTCAAAATGCTATCGCGATATTCGGTCACCGTCTCACCTGGCCATGGTCCTTTGGTCGCACGTGTGCAGTGAACCAGCCACTGGCCCGACTCTTGGAGCCAGTGACGCGGTTCAGACAACCCACGTGTAATGGATGCAACCGAAACTCGCTGGCAACCAGACGCATTCCGAGGTGATTCTACATGCGGCTTCTGATTATCCACCGAGTCACGACCATCAGCAGCCTGCGACAAAAACCAGCCAACAGCTCCGGCCTCGATGAGATTCGATGCAGCCGAAGCAGGTATTCCGGTGACACCAACACGCACAGCGCACGGAGCGACAGAACGTCCTGATTTTGGATGAAGTCGTTTCGCCAGACAAGCTTCAATGCATCCGCCACGGCGTACATGAAGAGCATCAATACGATCCGCCATCGTGATGATCCCTTCATCACGTTTGATATCTGCACCGGCCGGAAACTTAACCCAAACCTGTGGCCTCGTTTGGTGTGCCTGCTCTCCAAAACCGACCCGCAACAATTTCGCCCCTGTCAATTTTGACGCGCGTCGCGCCCACGGTTCAACCGCCGATCCATCGGCAACTAACAACACCGCTCCCCGACAACGAGCTTCACGCGCACTTCGCATCAATAACTGACCGAAGTCCCAATGACGTTGTGGATCATGCCCCCACCTACTACTGACCAAGACCGTGAACGAGCGTGCGTTCTGCAAAATTGACTTGGTCGCATCGTTGTCCAATTCAACCATAAAACGATCTGATAGAGACGACGTAAGCACGGTATCAATACCATCCAAAAAGTTAAACTCTGGTCTCTCCGACGGGATAGAACCCGGGCTGTCTCGAGAACCAGAACCGGGGCTGCCTAGTGGATCAGAATCCGGGCTTTGGGGTGGATCAGAATCCCGGGCTTCCGACCCGATCTCAACCGCAGCCCTCGATAAAAACCATGAGTCCAGTCGATCACACCAAACACGAATCACATCTCTTGCACTGCCCATGCCACCCCCACACAACCGATGCCTGATTACGAATCTCAGCATATCTCAATTAAATCAGGTGGGGTGTCGAATAAGCGCATTCGCGGTGACAATAACGCCACCCTGAGTTGCTTTCATTGCAGAACATCTAACTTCTTAGTACCTCCATGCTTTTACTCCACGATCCACGACAGGCGTTACGGCGTTTGGTAGTTTTGTTAAGCGTGTTTGTGGTGGACGTTTTCTGTGGCATGGCAACAGCGCAAGAAGCTGCCGCAACTCATGTCGTCTCCCCAGTACCACCAGCGGCAATTGCGGACCTTATCCTGCCGGTATGGCCTGATGAACCTCCCACTTGGAACGCACCCACTGAATCGGAATTCGATACAACGACCGACAAGTCCAATAAGATCGCTGGTCGCCACCTGATGCGATTGACCAATGTTTCAAAACCAGAACTGCATGTTTTCCGTCCCACGATCGCCTCATCCAACACAACTATTCTGATCGCCCCGGGAGGTGGTTACTCGATCCTCGCCTGGGACTTGGAAGGCACCGAAATAGCAACATGGCTGCAATCACTCGGTATTACAGCGATCGTACTTAAATACCGGGTCCCCACCCAAACCGAATCCAAAAAGTGGTTGCCCGCTGTTCAGGATTTGCAGCGAAGCATCAGCCTGATTCGCAGCAACGGGATCCCAGAAACAAAAACCAAAAGCATTGGTATTTTGGGATTCTCAGCCGGTGGAAATGCATCTGCCCGGGTCGCCACCGCAACAGCGAGAAACTATGACACAAAAGACAAAATTGATGAGAGCAACTGCGTTCCCGACTTTGCCGTACTGATTTATCCCGCATGGCTCGTTGAACGAGGGAGTACGTTGATCGAGGACCTCAAAGTTACACCCAAAACACCCCCAATGTTTTTGGCTCATGCTGCAAATGATTCGGTTACCTGCCTTAGCAGCGTAGGTCTTTTCGCTGCTCTGAAAACCCACGATGTTCCTGCTGAACTACACGTGTTCGCTTCAGGTGGACACGGATTCGGGGGGCGGGCAGCAGGGAAACCGACTGATGCATGGAAATCACTTTGTCGAACATGGCTTCATCAGCACGAGTGGCTCCAGCCATGACTGATACAACTCCGCCACAAAACAACAACCCATTGAACCACGCAACCATGACTGCGCAAGATGGCACTCCAGCGAATACCGATGAGCCCCCCTTCCTTGAAGGCGAGGAGTGGGCCAATGCGTTGACGCATGGGTTAGCCGCCCTCGGCAGCATCGCCATGGCCGTGTATCTGATCCAAGCAGCAATGCCAACAAGCGTCGGTTTGGCAATTGCCTGTGCGGCTTACATGGCGGCAGTCTTTGGCACCTTTTTCTGCTCATCGCTTTCGCACCTCGTTCGCCGACAACCTCTGTTGAACCAGCTGCGTGCGTGGGATCAAGCCATGATTTACACCATGATTTCCGGGACCTACACGCCGATCGCGTATGCCTACGCCTCTGACGTCACACGAACACCATTGCTATGGGCCATCTGGATCGCTGCCGTCGCCGGTTTCCTGCAGAAAGTCGCGTGGAAACACCGCGTTAATTCGAGCGGCACCATCTCGTATCTTCTACTGGGCTGGTTGCCGGCGATTCCGCTCGCGTCTTATGTCCCAACTGCCCTGGTCGTTGCGATGTTTGCCGGTGGAGTCATGTACACAATCGGAGTAGCGTTCCTGATCAACGACAAGAAACGAAAATACCTGCACGCCTGCTGGCATCTCGCCGTGATTTCCGCGGCAACTTGTCACTATTATGGAATCCTGTGGTACGTCGTGGAGCGTCCCTGACAGCCCCCCGTTGCGAGAGTGGGAGCGGGAGTGGGCAATGCCCAGAGTTTCCGACCACACAGGAGCCCGAACAGCCTCTGATTCAGAGTCCCTCCTTTAGATTCCCTATCTACAGCCCCCGGTGAGGGCGGCGATTCAACCGATCGAGGCTACTCGGCAGGTCCAGTGCTCACGACCACCTGACTGGGACGCACGACTCGATCGTGCATTTTGAATCCCACTTGAGCAACGTGCGCCACCATTCCCGACTCTGAGTCACTCGGCATCTGCGAGATCGCTTCATGAAAGTTGGGATCGAACTGCTCACCCTCGGTGGGGATCTGAAGCACAGCATGCTTGGTGAGAAAGTCATCGAGTTGCTTCACCACCATCTCGACACCTTCCTGCAGCCCCCCAGCGTCAGCAGAATTCTTTGCAGCTTCCAATCCACGTAGAAGGTTGTCTCGCACTTCAAGCACATCCGTCACCAGCGGCACTGGAGCGTACTTGACCTGATCTTCGTAATCCCGCCGCAAACGCTTACGAAAATTCTCTGCTTCAGCCTGTGCTTTCAGCACACGACTGTCTGCAGAACTGGCAGCTTCCCGCAGCCGATCCATCTCTTCATCGCGGGTTTCCAACACCTCATCCACAGCCTCTTGATGCGTCTCGGTAGACTCAAGCTCAGAATTTGCCTCAGCCCCTTGGTCCTGTGCTTCAGGATCAGCGGAATTGGCTTGGTTCATGTCATCCATTTCTTCATTCATCTCTTCACTCATGACTCTGACGAATCTGTCTCGGGATCAAAAAAGTTCTTTAAATTCTCGAGGAACGATTTCCGATGGGGCAACACGGACTCGTGATCCAACTCGGCGAGTTCACGCAGCAATCGTTCCTGCTCTGCGTTTACCTTCTTGGGAACTTCGATAAATACTTGAACGAGTAAATCGCCAGTCCGACCAGCCCGTGGATCAATCACACCTTTGCCGCGGAGGGTGAACACATCACCGTTCTGCGTGCCCGGCTCAACCCTGAGCTGGTGTGGGCCATCCAACGTGGGTACTTCAATGTCAGCCCCAAGTGCCGCCTGACTATACGAAATGGGCAGTTGCAAGATCAAATGCGACCCATCACGCTTAAACAATTCGTGCTGGCGGACGGTGATGAACACATAACAATCGCCGACAGGACCACCGTCCGGGCTGCCTTCACCCTCGCCTGGTACGCGAACCCGCATTCCATCATCGACGCCAGCCGGAATGCTTACACTCAATTCCGCCTTCTTGTTCTGCAAGCCGCTTCCGCGGCAATCACCGCAAGGCTGGCTGATCCGCTTGCCAGATCCTGAACAGTTCGGACAAGCGGTTTGGACTCTCAGGATGCCAGC
>CAXGRW010000479.1:0-4559 GCA_964012125.1 uncultured Rhodopirellula sp. | reverse complement strand
CAGGTGGGATCGCGAAGCCTGTTTGTTGACCATTCGCGTTGCCCGCATTTGGCACAACTGGCTGTGCAACCGTCCCCTGTGGAACCGTTGATGAAGTGTTTGGCTGGTTAGCCCAAATCTGAGGAGACATCGACTGGGGGATTCTCGCTGCATTTTCCGTGTACGGTTGCTGCATGCCACCCGGTCCAAGTGCTGGTTGGGTCGCTGGTCCCTGCACTTGCCCTTGCACTTGTCCCTGATATTGAGGGTTGGCGGTACTTTGGTAGGGATAGTTAGCAACGCGTGAGCGGGGCAGGAAGCTGCCCTGTTGTGCTCGGGATGCTGCGGGTTGGAACGATGCTGTCGGCGCAAAGGCACCACGTTGGCTCAAGTTGAGTTCATCCGTGGGAGACTGCATGACGGGAGCATTTCCGTTGACACGTGTCCCCGAGGGAATGGTGCCGTTGGGTGGCGTCACAACCGAAGGTGCAATATACGAGCTGTCGATCATCCCTGGATTGACCGCCTGAGGGTTTTGGGCAGGCAGCTGTTCGGTTGCCGACGCACGCTCAAGGAAGGGCTCGATCGGCATCCGGCCTTCGACAGTGGGTTGAAGATCAGGGTAGATCGTCTGTCCAACAGCAGGTCCCCAAAGACCGTAGCCTCCGCTGAGTCCAACATCGCCATGAGCTTCAACGACATCTGCCAGGCACCAACTCATGCGACTCGACTCAGTCGATTTGACATAGTCAAGGTCTTCCTCACCGGTGACGAGCATGGGCGTCATGATGACGAGTAATTCGCTGCGTTGTTCTGCTTCCAAGTCGTACTTGAAGAAGTTGCCAATCAGCGGGATGTCCCCAAGAAATGGCACCCGTCTTGAACGCTGGTCCCTGGTTTTCTGAATCAAACCACCAAAAATTACTGTTTGTCCGCTGTAAGCTGCGACTGTCGAATTAGCAGTCGTTGTGAGAATGTTCTGAACTCGGACGACATTGTTATTGTTATCTGTTCCGATCGGTGTTCCGTCACCGTTTTTATCGACTTTCGAGCGAGTCGCGTCGATCGTCATTGTGATCAATCCATCTGATCCGATCCGCGGGGTACACCGCATGATCAATCCAACGTTGACGTCTTCAGTTTCAGTCTGGGACGTGTTGTTGTTGAATACCAAACCAGTCACACGCGCGACAATTTCTCCAACTTCAACTCTGCCTTCAGTGTTGTCCATCGTCATGATCTGGGGACGACTGAGGATCTGAAGTCGTTCGGCGTCCTGCAATGTCCTAAGCAGAATGCTGATTGAGTCACTGGCGGCACTGAGAACAAAACCGCCGTAGCCCAGTGCACTGCTGCTACTGCCAACTCCGAAGCTGGTGATACCCTGAGCCGCCAAGGATCCCTTACTGGTAAGATTGTTGTTGGGCAGACCATTACTGTTGAAATCGAAGCCAGGAGTTGAGTTGTTCAATGGATTTGCGGCGACGCCACGATCGAACAAGAGTGAATCCTGAAGGCCAACTTCACCACCGACCTCAAAGGCATCCCCAAGTTTGACCTCAGCCAGCATCACTTTGATCAAAATCATCGGTCGGCGTCGGTCGAGTTTGTCGATGATGCGACGGATGCCGGGGTAAAGTCGAGGTGAAACGCTGAGGAGCAAGCTGTTGCTTTGAATCTCTGGAACGACGATCAAATCACGGTCTGGCAGATCGAAAGGGCCCAAACCCTGTTGGAACTGCTGGATTGTGTTCACGCCCTGCGTACGCTGTTGCACATAATTTTGGATTGCCTCTGCAACCGTTTCGGCGGTCTGGTGCCGAAGCCAGATGACTTCGGTGATGCGTTCAGCAAAACCCTCGCTGTCGAGTCGCAATAGAATGCTCTCAACGACATCAAGGTCTTCCGCGCCACCACTTGCAACGATGCTGTTGGTTCGCAGGTCGGCACTGAACCGAAGAGGTACAAGCGAGCTTTCTCCTGCGGTCGAGGCAGGTAGATTGCCAGCTCCAATGCTAGTGCCGTTTGTCCCGGCATCATCACCAAACAAATTCTGTAGTTCAGTGACCAGTTGAGCTGCATCACCATTCTGAATGGTGAAAACTTTAACCAGTGAAGCAATGCCAGGAGCCTTATCAAGTTGGCGAACCAGTTCAGCGATCAACGCCATGCTTGCTGCCGGTGCTCGTACCACGACTGCGTTTGAGTTGGTGTCAGCTGTGACCACGGCACCCGCCAAAATGCCTGAATCGATGATCTCTTTTTTGTCAGCATCGATGGCAACGATCGACAATGCGGTCGAAGGTGGGGTGATGTTATCGTTTCCTCCCTCGCCTTCGCCGTTGATGGCCTCCTGAAGCACAGGTGCCAAGTCTTCGGCGACTGCGTTGTTTAACGGAAAAATCTTGATCTGGCTCTGAGCCGTAATTTGCTCAGCGTCCAGATCATTGATCAGGCGGGTGACCTCGGTCATGTCTCGTGGTGAAGCACTGATGATCAGTGAGTTGGTGCGGTAGTCAGCAAGAACGCGAACACGCGGGCCGATCGCAGGTCGCAGATCATCACCGCCGCCAGGCCGATCGGTGAAAAAGTCACGGATCGTTGTTTCAGCGTCGACTGCCGATGCATTCTGCAGTCGGAAGACACGCAGTCGGCTGCTAGCAGCTACGGGTTGGTCGATTTTGTCGATCAGCTCTTTCAAGCCGTTAATAGCTTCCGTTCGACCAATCAATAGCAGTGCATTGGGTGAGTCGAGTGAAGTGATGCTGACTTCTCCCTGTCGGGCAGACAGCACATCCTCGTAAAGCTGCTGCAGCAGTTCGGCTACTGCATTGGCGTCAGCGTGCTTCAAATCGACTACGTCAATGTCTGGCTTGGTGATTTTACTCTGCTCTTCGATCTGCTTGATAACGTCCATCACTCGCTCGACGTCACGTTTGGCACCCCGAATGATAATCGTGCCAAGCTCTGGCACAAACTGGATTTGTGTGTCACCAATCACTCCAGCTCCGCCATCTTCGCCGCCTTGTTGAGGGGCACCTTGTTGAGGGGCACCTTGTCGAGGGGCTGCGGGCTGAGGTGCTTGTCCCGCAGTGTCCTGTTGGAATACCGCATTTCGGAAAGGTGAATCCGCTGGCAACTGTTGGACACCGTCGAAATTTTTCTCGCCGCTTTCGAGACGACGCAATAACCGCAACGCGCGTTGAATTGGTTCAGGCTCGGCATTTTCGATGCGGAGAAGTTCCATCACCTCGCCTTGGGTGCGAGCCTTCCGGTCCAAAGATGAAATCATTTGCTGCCAGCCTGCAATGGATGGCTCGGGTGCAACCACGGTAACCGAGTTGCTGCGTCGATCCACCTCGACGGTGGTACCCTGAAGCGGTGCAGCAGTCAGTTGGAAAGCTGCGCGTTCACCATTGCGTGTTGTCGTCACTGGCGTGCTGCCACCCGCGATTGCTTGCAGGCTGTCCTCGAACTCTCGCCACGTGATGTTGGCCAATGCGACACGCACGGGACCCGTTGTTTTGGCGGATGCCATCCGAATTTGCGACGTCAGCAAATTCTTGACTTTGGTCGCGATGGCGGCTTGCGTTGCCTGCGGTGCCATGATGACCAGCTGCTCGTTCGGTACATCGGGCGCGATTTGGACGCCAGGGACATCCCGGTATTGCAGGCTTAGCGTTGTCGCAATGCCTCGCGCCTGAGCCGCTGGCACTTTCAGTGTCTGCAGGCTCGGCGAAATGCCATTTTGAGCCGAAACATCGATCGTTGTGATGCAGACAATTGCAGCAACAAGCAAACTATTAAAAATTAAGTGTCGCATCAGCGAGCACCCTCTCTAGCACGGGAAGTCGTTAGTGACATGAGTGGGCTTCCTGTGAACGCTCCCCACTCAGTTAGAAACATCGGACCAGTGGCTTCATTTGCTACAGAGAAAAAAATCGTTAGATACAGAACGTTCCATTCAAATGGCATTTGCAAGCAATTCGAACTCTCAAAAAATGAATGGCCTTTCGGTAACTCGGCAAAATTTGTTAAAGACCCAAGACGATTAACACGACAACCTTTCCGATTTTGTCTTTCAGGTATACAGGTCATGCGCAGGCTATCTTTCGCCACGCTCGTTTTTGCTGTCGCTTCCATCTTGTTCGTGGGGTGTAGGCAAACTGCTGGCCCAACCGCAGGCAGCTCAATGTCGCCCGGAAGCATGTCTCCTGCAACGCAGTCCCCTTCGTTCAACCCTTTTGGTGGCTCCACTCGCGTCTCGCCACCACCGCCGAATGCTTCTGCGGCACCAAATCCGTACATCGGAGGGCCTCCAGGCCAGACGAATGCGGTTCAAGGAACTGCTAGCGGTTTCGTTTCGGCCGCTCCTGCCATTGGATCTCCAGGTATGTCTGGACAGGTCGTTGGATCTGGAGTGCAGCCAGCTGGATTTGTTGGTGCCGGAGCTAATCCAACCGCGCAAGCAGGGTTCGCCAGCACGAATGGTACCGTGGGGCCAGCAAGTGGCGGTGGTGCACCCATTAATTACGCCACGACCGCACCAGCCAATGTCAATCCTTTTCGCGCCGGCGGAA
>CAXGRW010000478.1:0-4564 GCA_964012125.1 uncultured Rhodopirellula sp. | reverse complement strand
CAAAAAAGCCACTACCTAGTCTCGCTGAAGTGACCGACGCAGATATCCCTCTGCTCGGTCACCTCATGAGAGTAGCAACAGACATTGCAACCAAGTTGAATCTCGTCAACGGATACCGTCTTGTTGTGAATTGTGGAACGGACGGTGGCCAAACAGTGAATCACCTACACATTCATTTACTTGGTGGGCGATCACTCGGCTGGCCACCGGGATAACCCACAGACCTGGATTTGGAACGAGGCCTGACCAGACTACTGCCACCAGCTTCGGACACGACCAAAGAATCCATCGTCTTCTTCATCGGCCTCGTCCTCTACCTTCATCCGGCGTTCTTCACGGCGGGCAATCCGCCGCGCAACTCTTTCTGACTGCTCGTCACTGACGGCTGCCTGCAGAAACCGTGGCCAGTACCCCTCGAGTCTCGAAAGCACCCTCGCAGTAGATCCGTCTGCGAGCTCCTTTTCCATCTTGTTGAGCACACCATGAAGTTCATTTTGCTGCTCCTGATTAAACACCAGGTCGTACACTTCAAGCTCATCAATTTCAACGACACCCGGACCGAGCATATCGAACCGTAAGCGTAAAGATTCATTGGGGTCGCTAGGGAGATCTGTTACCTGCAAAACAAAACGATTCCATCCTTCTTGCAAAGGTCGCCCGCCGGCTGCTGCGCCAACTGGCGCAAACCGATAGTACTGTTCGCCACTCTCAACTCCTTCGACTGCAATTCGTAGTGGCGGCTGAGGCACGGACGGGGGCAGTCGGAGCCAGACAGCAACACTCAAGCGACCCGTCTGCGGCGGCTGAAATGGATTACTCCGCACGGTCGCAAGGCTCCCGACTGATGTCATACGAATCGCCTGATTTTTTTCGCTCTCGCCTGCTGTTGGTGATATCGCTTCAATGAGTTCGAGTTCTCCCCCAGCAGCTTCAACAATCTCCCAGCCGGTCACACCATTACCCAGACTTGGTAAATCAAACCCTGGATTATCGAGCACTGGAATCTGAGGTGGCGTCTCGAGTACTGCCTGACGTTGCCGTAAGTCAGCAACGCTTTCCTCAATTGAACGAACTGCATCTTCTTCAAAATGCACTGCTCCAGCGAGTGGCCTGGTCTCTGTCTCCGAGCGATCCAAACGGACAACCCGAAGACTCCAAGGCATGACTTCAATCTCAAACTGATTGTTAACAGTCGAGAGTGTTTGTTCAGTGATGACGTCGACTCCTGTTGCAGCAGTATTCAGGCTCACGTCAACCCGTGCCGCCATCCGACTTGCATTTCCTACCAACAGCCAGGCCGCGTCACTGCCCTGAACAAAACGAACCGGAAAATCAGCTGGCACGCCCTGTACAGATTGCAGGTCTCGCACAGGAAAAGACAGGAACGCCTGGCGAATGGCAGTATCACTCACCGTCAATTCAGCCCAACGAAGCGACTGATCGAAAACGACCTCTGCATCAGCGGTCGCCAGCCCAAGAAGGAATGACTCCTGTCTCTTTGGCCCACCGCTCACCGCGTGCATGACGCTCGGAGCCGAAAACTCTGAAGCATCAAACGGCCCATGCGGAATAACAGCTGAGATGTCTACCTGTTTGGGCTGCTCGAGCAGAACAAGCCCTCTTCGTGAGGCACGGCGTTCCCAAGCAGACATCGAAGCTGATTGATTCACTGTTGCGATTGTTGCAGCATCAATGTCGTCCTCCGTCGCAGTATGAAGCCGGGGCGCCACAAACACGGCATTCTTCGGGCGGGTGAGCGCTGCTGGATCAAGGCCAAGTTCATACAAAACAGCTTGATCATGAGGCTGGCCCGCGACAACTGGCCTCAATCGTTCAGCGACCGAACCCGTAAACATCAGGGTCGTTGGCATGATGTAGTAATTCCAGTCAGCCTCGGCAGCCACAATACGAGCAACACCCTGATGAAGCACCGCTATCTGCTCCGCCCGCCACGCCAGCCATGCCGAACGCAATTCTCCCTCGACTGCCGCAGCTCGAGTGACAAACCGATTGGGGCCTGAATCATGAAGAACAGTTTTTCCCTGACCCGTCTCCTGCACAAATCTCAGAAACGTGGTGTCATCAAGTCCCCAGGCAACGCCCGGAAGATGAAGCCATCCTTTGGCAGAAAGTTCTAACGCGATTCCGTCTACGACTCCAGACCCTCGCAGCCGCTCAACAAGTTCGGTAACAACATCGAGCACTGCGGCCTGCACGCGAGGATCAAGAATATTGTAATGACGTCCAACTAACGTCTCAGCGGTGTCACGAACCTCACCGTCGCGGCCCACGCAAAGGAGTCCCGGCTTACAGTCATCCTGACCAAGAAGGCTTTCTATTCGAGGGTGAATGCCATCGAACCGAAGCGTTGGAACCAGCCCCATGCCCGCCTGCTCACTCACTCGGCACAGCAATGCAAGGCGGTTTTCCTCATCAAATGAGGGATCACCTGCGCCTCCTTCCCATCGTGGCCCTCCAGCAGTCAGGTCGGACTGCCAAAGACTCGCCCCGCCAGCATAGACATCAACCGCCAGACCGGTGACTTGCTGGCTCTTGAGACGCTCGGCGGTCTGCCACAGATCATCGTACCAGCGAACCCATCCAGCAGGCTGGCCCACATCTCCTTCGCCACCGGCCTGCGCACCCGTCGCCTTGCGTGGCACTGGCGCAAAGATCCGACGTTCCCCGTAACCACTCACCGGCAACGCCGAATCACCCATCTTTGCCGGTCCTCGATACACAGTCACCCGGCCGACCGTAGCCGGCTGATGACGCGATGAGTTACTGATCACCAGCAGCGGTGATCGAGTTCGAGGCCAGAAAACAAAACGGTGCCGACGAAGCACTGCCGAGGAACCAGCAGGTGATCGTGGCACCTCAAACCCACCGTTATGCCGAACTGAAATGAACGTATCACCAGAGTTCTGCTCAAGAACTGATAAACCAACTGCAACATGCTGGTCGCTCGGGTAGGCGACTTCCACTGCATGCGGCCGACCTGGTACAGCGTCTGTAATTACGATCCCTTCCCAGGTAGGCACACCCGAAGCACTCATTGGTGGCAGTCGAAGCATCGCACCAAGTTGATGAGCCTCGACGGTCGAATGGCCTGTCGAAAGGAGACCACTAAACCTCGGCATCAGGCTGTCAACAGAAGGAACCTTGGGAAGACCAGGCATCGGCACTTTCGGCAGTGACAACGATGGAATTCGATCGGCAGCTTCACCAAGTGATGGCATCGGCATCGCAGGTAAGGAAATTCTCCTCATTGATGCCATTGATGCTGCTGCCTGCCCCGGCAATCGCCGGAGCCGTTCATGCAAACGAGGACTCCCTGGGTCGAGTTCATAGACCAACTGCCATGACTCTTCGCCGTCCCCACTCGCTAGCATGCTGTTTGAAGAAACAACAAATTCTTTTGTGGCTGTCGCCAGTGTACGAGACCATCGCAGGCTCCCTTGTTCAATGGCTTCAAGCTGCAACTGATACACACCGGGAACCGAAGGAACTCCACATTCAAAAACAACCGGCTGCCATTCTTCCAGCATAATGCCTTCGCCAGTTGGTCTTTCGTCAAAAGGAACGAGTGGCTGAGATTGGGTCTGCAATTCTTCCCCGGTACGGATGTTTTTCAACGCAAGACGAAGTTCGACTCTCCCATACCCAGCCGCCCTGGTTGGCAGCAATGGATGCACATCGACCCGAGCCATTTGCTCCGTTTGCCATTTTGCATTGGGTGACACTGGTGGTGAAAATCGCATCCGTAGAAGATCACCTGCCACGACACCAATAGTCAGACGATTTCCGCTGCCATCGAGTTGATGGAGTGATTGATCAACCAGGAATGCTGCAACCGAACCCTCGATGCCCACTCCTGTCTCTCCAGGTGCTGCGTCCGTAGGCCTGAGCCAAATGCGAAGTCGCTTTGATTGCCAATCACTGATTCGCAAGTCAATCCCACCGCCATCACGTGGCTGCTTATTCTGAATAACCAGGGCTGCCCCTTCACGATGCACCCCAAGAGCCTCATCTGAATGTTCTGAGAGAAGACACCAGTCAATATGCCTGACTGACTTACTGTTTATGAAATTATCGCCAGAAGGACTTTGGACTGCCGGGGTTGTGAGCACTTCGATACGCCCAGTCCACAATCGCTCTTCACCGCCTCCCCATTCAATTCGTAGCCGAACAGGCGGTGGGGCTTCGTGTTCCGCTGCACGTACCAGACGCGGTACTGCCACCGCCGACACAATCAGCAAGAGCACGAACTTGAACAAATGGGCGACCTGATGAAGGATCATCTCAGTAACTATGTACACAACAAATCTAATGACAGCCTCGTACCGTCAACGCAATTCAATGCACCTGCTTGATAGCAAGCGGGGGCTTTTCGTAGTGGCGAGATACTATCGATCACGCGACATGAGGGCAAAACCAGATCAGGGCCAAAATCCGCCTCTTGTGGCTATCGACGCTTTGTTCCTTCATCCACCAGCACGGCGGGTAAAGGTTCCATAGCAGCCTTTGAATGCCGGTGGACTGGGGCGTCCAGGCAGTCTGCGAG
>CAXGRW010000477.1:0-4574 GCA_964012125.1 uncultured Rhodopirellula sp. | reverse complement strand
GACACCCATTTCAAATTTCAAATCTTCAGGCGCGATTCTTTCACGAGAACCACCTCCAAAGCCTCCTCGAGATCCTCCTCGAGATCCTTGCCCAAAGCCTCGTTGTGCAAGAGCCGCATCCCCAAATGCAGAAAGGCCAGTAAACAGGAGCAGGCAAAGAAAATTTCTCATATCTTATCGATTGTCTTGCAGCGGTAGAAAATTATGAAACGCCGTAACATCGCAATTGAATTGGCATGGTTCTAACACCGCCCCCCGACAAACGTTTCGAGCTGATCGAGTAGGAAGCATCAAAAGCACGCACAACAAGGTGTCCCTTTCCCACAAATCCTGCTTCCTGACACAAATACATTCTCACAGGAAAAACACGAATCGGTCTCCGAGCCAACAAACCCCCGCTTCACATCTGCAAAGCAGGTCTCGCTGGACCTCCGCACCAAACCCGATTCATTCAGTGCATTACCATGCTGGCACTTCGGCAGCAGCTCGCATCTTGTCTGCCTAAGTTCATCCGAGCGACTTGTGGGAAGTCAACCCGCTTCACTTTGGGAATGCATCACGAGGCTCAGATCAGTCTTGTGTGTAGTACCTTCGATCGCACTTCTTCTTCATCGTCCTGTGTCAAGTCTGAGATAACAGATTCCAACTCAAGCTTGCGCCGCAAGTCTTCCTGCTCCCATGACTGAAGAAAATCGCTTTGGCTCTGTGGTGGTGCAAACAAGAGTGGTAGAAGCTCATCCCAATGAGCAAAGCACTCATCGGCTTTCTCTTCACTCTTATCGACCGCAGCGTCGTTAGGCAGAAGCACCTCGCTGGGCACAAAATCCAGTTGCATCTCTCCCTCACCACCATCGACTGTCCTCGCCAATTCATTGAGGACACCCAGACAGTCGAGCGTTGACATGTACCCATCACCGTTGGCATCGTACAAACTATCGAGGCTGTCCGCCGAGCCTGGGAAGAAGTAGCGACCGTCATTACCAACGAAGTCCACAATGGCCAACTGATTGATAATCAACAGCACATCGAGAGGCGAGGTCCTTGCGTCAAGGTTGACGTCAGTAGGCATTTCGATGTTGTGCCAACCTTGAAGCTCACCACTAAGCCAGATTTCATTGATTCCATCAGACGCTGAGATGAAGTCGTCATTATTTTCATGGTGGATTGTGTCATCATGTATTCCAGTCACAATCCAATTCATGCCGCCGGCATCATGAATCACATTCTGCCCATCGCCCGCATTGATTTTGTCTTTACCTGATCCGGTACGAATCTCATCTCTGCCAACGCCTGTAGTGATGAAGTTATTCCCGTGTAAATCCGTAATCACTGCATCCGATACATCGACACTGATCCAATCGTTTCCTTTGGCCCCATCAACAATCACTTGATGACTGGCGATGCCATTGACGAGCAGACTGTCATCACCGGCCAACAACTCGAAGACAACCTCTCGATAGTTCCCCGCATCAAAGCGATGCCGCAGGTGCTCTGTTTCATTCCACACTCCATCCACTTGGATTCCGCTGGAACTCAAGCCCACGAACCAATCATCCTCACCGGCTGTCCCCATCAGCAACAAACGATCGGCTGGGAACGACTTCGCCGCGAACTCCAGTTTTTCTATCTGCTCGGCAGACAGACCATCAAGTGCGTTCTGCAGGAACAACTTCTCAATATCACCATGATCAACATGCAGATTCCCTGCATGGACAGTGCCATTGACCATCCAAACCGGGGTTCCCAGACCATCGACCAACAACTGATCCTCATGATCCCCTCCCACAACTTTCACAGCGAGTCCTGCCCCGCCGCGGAACGCAGCCAAGTCGAATTGATCGACACCACCATTGCCGTGCATTTCCAGCGAGGTCAAAACTGTTGCAGCCTGAGACTGGAAACTATCATCACCCGATCCGAGCTTCATGATTACAGATCGCACGTCCCCCAGCTGCAATTCCGCAACATCAGTTTCAAGGCGATCTTGCAGGGTCGTGTAGGATCGGTCTGTGCTTGATCGTGTATCGTCCAAGTGCAGCGTTCCAAACTGGCTGATCATCACTTCAAGTGGATTTCCACCAAGCCCAATCAAATCTGTGATGGTCAGTTCCACCGAATCATCCTGTGCGCCAGATGTCAACTGAAGCGGCCCACCGCTGACACCCCCGAGCAATCGCATCCGATGCACTTCGCCTGAATCAAGCTGCGCCGCGCCTCCTGAGAGTGAGACACCGGTCGAACTCTCGAGGACTGATCCGATTTCAGTAATCAGGTTTTTGTCAGCATGCAACTGGATTGAACCTTGGTTAGAAAGTAGGTGTGCGTCCGCAAGGAAACGCAACACACCCGAGTCACCTTCGGTGCGGAACTCGACGTCTGCCTCAGCCGTGACTTGTGCGTCAAACGTAATCGTCGAATCACCCCTAAGCTTGACGGTTCCCCCCGAACGCAGTGGGTTCGCAATCAACAGGTCACCGAACTGTCCAAGATTGATGTCACCCAATACCGTGTTGGCAGACACTTGCGAGACCTGAAGTTGCAATTCATTATTGAGTTCGCCAATGTCCTTCAGGCTCATGACGGCGAGTACTTCGGCTGTCACATGAGGCATGTCACTGGGAGACGCAAGATTCTCACTGCCAAGAATAACGAGGGCATCGTCACTCGACGATGCGTCGGACGTCAAAACCGAACCAGCGGGGGCGTTAAGTTGCACACTACCATCACTGGTCGCCGAATCGATCAAAAAATCACCACTGATTTGGGTCAAATAAACTCCCTTGGGTGCGGTGGCTTGCACGCCACCGAGAACAAGAATCAAAATCGGATTCTGAGATGCCCCGACTTGTGCCCCTGAATTGATTACCAATTCATTTGTTTCGAGGGACGGAGCGCCATAGGCAAAACTGAACCCCGTGATTTCCTGAACCGACTCCTGTCCATCGCCCTGCGATACGAATCCTACTCTTGCCTGATTCGACCCGATGACCTTGAGCAGATCGAGCCCCGGCAGATCGAAAGTGAACGAGTTCCCTGCGTTGGTCAAAGTGACCGAAGCTGTTCGCGATAAAAACTCGTACATCAACAGCACTTCAATCGGATCTCCCGAAGAGAGACCAAGCTCGTCAGGCACCGGTGTCGATGTAACATCGCCATTGTACGAAGCACTTATGGCATGAGGCGTTGAGCAGCCTTCACATTGGTTGTCGATCACCAATGCAAAGGTGTTCGGAACCGATGTTTCCGCCGACTGAGCGATCGCCACGACATCGGCATCAATGGATGCCAACACGAAAGCCAAGTCCGAATCGAAGCCGTCATTTCGGTAAACAAAGCTGGATATGAATCGGTTCTCGACCGTCACCAACGTGTCAAGTTGAGTCGCTGCTTTGCTGTACCAACTCTCTGTAGCCACTGCAGGTGCAGCATCATTCTGCAGGGTCAGAGTATCGTCAGCAAATGCGACGGATCCGTCAACGGAATCATTGCTCCAACCGTTACCCGATCCTCCGGTGCCAAAGCCAGCGATGGATCCTTTAAAAAAGTTTTCAACAGCAAAAACACTTGCATTTGGAGCATCGATGGTTGCATCGCCACCGGCATAGATTGCGTTCAGACGCAGGTTATTGCTGGAACGATGCGTCAAGTAAAGATCATCTGTCGCGAACACATCCAAGTGGCCGCCAACCTGCACGTTCAACGGATTTGATTCCACACCGATCGCCCCCCCTGCAACCAAACGCAAATCACTTGATGTGATACCGGGTAAACGTCTAATTTTGACATCATCAAGAAAAGCGGTTTGGTCGACTGACGCTGCATCTACACCAGTGAATGCCAGCGTGTGTTGGCCTGTGGATTTCCAACCGCCAAATCCACTGATCACTGGGGAGTCGCTTTGGTCTCCGCGATACAATTTAAAGTCGGTTACCGCTTGGACCGAAGTGGCACCACCATCTCCACCTGTAAACCCGATATAGGCAGTCTCGTTCATCAGCGTTGCAAGGTCGATCCCATTGTAGGTGCGAGAAAAACTGGTCTGCTGAAGTGTGTCGGTCAGTGTTTCGGTGACTGTCTGCTGGGCAGTATCAAAGAAGAGCTGAACGTCAATTGGATTGCCACTGTTGAAATCCACGAGATCTGTCGGCAAGTAGGTTTCTGAAGTATTCGTCGTAACAAAGTTCGAACCCCGCTGATGGCCGTCGTACAGATTGATCTGATAGGCGGCGGTTGGGCCTGTGATGCCCACGTAACCGAGTGATCCGCCAGTTGCACCGAGAGCGTTCGTACCTTCCTTCTGAAACGCGAATGTGACTCCGTCCGCTGCCGCATCACCACCTGCCTGGTAGGTGAATTCGACGGTGAACTGTCCCGCACTACTGATGGCAAGAGGTGATTGATACCAATAAGCTTTCGCTTCGCTGCCTTGTCCGTCAGTCAGTTCCAATGATGTTGTGTCAAGCATGAACGGGATCGAAACCGTTTCGTAATTGCTTGATGTAGGTGTCTGGGTTGTGAGTAACTGACCGTTCAAATCGACGGTGAAAGTGGGAGCGGGATAGCCGTATCTCTGA
>CAXGRW010000476.1:0-4577 GCA_964012125.1 uncultured Rhodopirellula sp. | reverse complement strand
TGCATGGCGGCTTTGGATGCAGAACGTTACCTCGCAGAACGCGAGTAAACTTTGCCGTTTCGTGTTGGCGGTGGATAAACGAATCGTTTTTGAAGCCGCTCACATCACGGATGTTGCAATCAGAGTTGGAGGGTTTGCAGAAGTGAGCCAACAGCGTTTGCCACGACGGCAGGCGTGATGCAGTATCATTCTTCTTGTGCCTGCCCTGCCCTACCCTGCCCTACCCTACCCTCTCCTCTCATATCTTCCTTCGTCTCGATGGTTTCCTCATGAACAATGAACAATCCGCTGCTTCCCGTGAAGAAGTTCTACTGGAGTCAGCACAAACGGCTGGACCACTTGGCAAGGCTGCGATTTACACTCGCTTGTCAGGGCCCGGGTGGTTGCAAGGTGCGATTACATTGGGAGGTGGGTCGCTTGCCGGGGCGTTGTACCTTGGGGTGCTGATGGGGACCGAGATGATGTGGCTGCAGCCCGTCGCGATGATTCTTGGTGTCGTGATGTTAAGTGCGATCAGCTATGTCACGCTTTCGACCGGTGAGCGTCCTTTCCATACCATCAAGACGAGGGTCAGTCCGGTTCTTGCATGGGGCTGGCTGATTGCAACCATCATGGCAAATATTGTTTGGTGTCT
Source organism: uncultured Rhodopirellula sp. (assembly GCA_964012125.1). Classification (GTDB taxonomy): domain Bacteria; phylum Planctomycetota; class Planctomycetia; order Pirellulales; family Pirellulaceae; genus Rubripirellula. The sequence continues at coordinate 3,943 of CAXGRW010000476.1, read as the reverse complement.
TCCGCAATTTGCCTTGGGCACAGCAGCTGTGCAGCAAAATCTCGTCCCTTCCCTTGGAAATCCCGATGGCTACGGCAAGATCATCGCGGCAGTGTCCATTCTGTGTGTCGCGTCGGTGGTTGTCTGGTTCTACAACTCAGGCAGCAAAGGAATTAAAGCTTTTGAGCTGATTTTGAAAGGAATGGTAGGCATTGTTGTTTTGTCATTCTTCGGTGTTGTACTTGCCCTGAGCATGAAGGGAGCAATCGATTGGGGGCAGATTTTTGCTGGTTTTGTCCCGAATTTGAGTTTCCTTTTTGAACCTGTGCCTGCGTTAGCTGAACAAATTCAACAAACGGGAGCGTTTAGCGATTGGTGGACGGCAAAGGTTGCTGGCATTCAGAAGGATGTGATCATTGCGGCGTTTGCAACCGCCGTCGGTATCAACATGACCTTCCTGCTGCCGTATTCGATGTTGCGTAAAGGTTGGGGTGTTCGCCAGCGTGGCTTGGCGATTTTTGATCTTTCCATCGGTCTAATTGTTCCCTTTGTTCTCGCGACCGGTTGTGTTGTGATTGCAGCAGCCAGCCAGTTTCATGGAAAGACTGAGGATGTGATGGCCAAGGTGCGGGCCGGCGATGACTCCGCTAAAGAGGTCGAGGCCTATTACAAATACTTGGATGCCAGAATTAAGGAACAGAATCCTGACGTAGCCGACGCAGATTTAACGGTTGCCCGTGAGGCTCTGCCAGAGGCCGACAAGAAAGTGGCCGCAATGTTGGTCAAACGTAACAACAAAGCGTTGGCAGCTACGCTCGAGCCACTTGTCGGAGACACCGTTGCTCAGACCGTGTTCGGTGTGGGGGTGCTGGGGATGGCCGTATCGACCATCATCATTCTGATGCTTATCAATGGGTTCGCTTTTTGTGAACTTCTGGATGTGCCTGCCGAAGGCACGATGCATCGAATTGGCAGTTTCATTCCGGCCGTGGGGGTCTTAGGCCCCTTTGTCTGGAGTGCCGCAGAGCCAGCACTGGCAGTTCCGACATCTGTCATCGGTGGAGCCATGCTACCAATCGCTTATGTTTCATTCCTGCTTCTCATGAACTCCAGGAGCGTGCTAGGTGATGCGATGCCCACCGGTGCAAAACGTATTGTTTGGAATGCGTTTATGATCCTGGGAACCGTGGTTTCCTCGTTCGCATCTGCTTGGGGACTTTATACGAAAACAATGTTTGGTTTCCCAATTGGAATTGTCGCGTTGGTATTTTTGGCGATCCTGTTAATCATCGGATTTGTTTCATTCCTGCAAAAACAAGCGAAGGCTGCTTAGTTATGAGCCAATGGATTCCAATCAAAGCTGCCCGACAAATTGAGTCCGTGGGGCCTGGGCGTGAAGTTCGCGGCTGGGTGCGCACTCGACGGGACAGCAAGGGTGGATTCAGCTTTCTTGAAGTCAATGACGGAAGCTGTTTTGGAAATCTGCAGGTCGTTGTACCTGGGGAGCTTGAGAATTACGCGGAGGATGTCCAGCGTTTGACTGCTGGATGCAGCGTGGCAATCGATGGTGAGTTGGTGGAGTCACCCGCCAAAGGACAGGCCACTGAAATGCACGCGACCGCTCTACGCGTGGTTGGGTGGGCAGACCCAGAGACCTATCCGCTTCAAAAGAAACGCCATTCTTTTGAAAAGCTGAGGGAATGGGCACACTTGCGACCAAGAACCAATACGTTTGGTGCTGTCACTCGTGTGCGGAATCAAATCAGTCAATCGATTCACCAGTTCTTTCACGAGAATGGTTTCTTCTACACCAACACGCCCATCATCACTGCCAGTGATTGTGAGGGTGCAGGTGAAATGTTTCGAGTCACTGCATTGGATCTCGAAATGTTGGCCAAGAGTGGCGGACCCGTGAACTACTCTTACGACTTTTTTGATAAACCGACTTTCCTGACTGTTAGTGGACAACTCGAGGCAGAGACTTACGCATGTGCGTTGGGGCGAGTTTATACTTTCGGGCCAACGTTTCGAGCAGAGAACAGCAACACCAGCCGACATCTGGCTGAGTTCTGGATGGTTGAACCCGAAGCAGCTTTCTTTGACTTGGCCGACAATATGAAGTTGGCCGAGGATTTCCTGAAACGTGTTTTCAATGATTGCTTGAATGCATGTGAAGAGGATATGCAATTCTTTGATCAACGAATTGAGAAAGGGAAAATTGCACAACTACAGTCGGTGGTAGAAAAGCCGTTCTCGCATATGACGTACACCGAGGCGATTGATGTTTTGACTTCGTGCGATGAAAAATTTGAGTACCCGATTAGCTGGGGAACCGACTTGCAGGCAGAGCATGAACGCTACCTGACTGAAAAACACGTTGATGGGCCTCTCATACTTACGGATTATCCATCCTCCATAAAGCCGTTTTATATGCGGGTCAGTGACGATGGAAAAACGGTGGCTGCCATGGATGTGTTGGTGCCCGGAGTGGGCGAAATCATCGGTGGAAGTCAGCGTGAAGAGAGACTTGATGTATTGCAAGGTCGCATGGCCGAGGCTGATCTCGACCAAGGCGAGTACGACTGGTATATCGACTTGCGACGGTATGGGACGGTTCCCCATGCTGGATTTGGACTGGGGTTGGAGAGAGTGGTTCAGTATGTCAGCGGAATGGGAAACATTCGTGACGTCATCCCTTTTCCCAGAACGCCAGGCAACGCTGACTTCTAGTTGTGGGTGGATTTCAGTCATGTGTCATGCGCGATCTTGATGCGTTGGAAATATGACAGGCTTTCTCGCTTCCTCCAGTTTGTGGCGAATCATCCTTTCCCAGGAAAACTGATTTTTGGAGAGTTTTGAAAATGCCCACACTGGAATTCGTATGAGTGCAGGTCGATTCGCACCATCGCCGACGGGTGCCCAGCATCTGGGCAATGCCAGAACCTATTTGCTTGCCTATTGGTCGGCAAGGAAAGCAAAATCAAAGTTGGTTTTGCGAATTGAAGATGTAGATTCCCCTCGTGTAAAACCATGGGCTTCACAGCAGGCCATTGATGATCTGAGTTGGTTGGGGGTCAGTTGGGAAGAAGGACCGGATGTCGGTGGTTCGAATGGTCCCTATTTGCAGTCCCAACGCATGCCTTTGTACCGGGACGCGTTGCAAACTTTGATCAGAACGGACCGGGTTTTTCCTTGTGCCTGCACCCGTAAAGATATTCAGGAGGCGGGTTCCGCACCGCATTTTGATCATGAGCCAGCGGTCTATCCGGGGTTCTGTGCTGGCTGGAAGCAAGGCGATGCACTCCCTGCTGAAGGGACCTATTGCTGGCGATTCAGGGCTGGCGATCAATCGCGGGAATTTACCGATCTGGTTTTGGGACGTCGTGAATGTGTTCCTGCTGTTGCCTTGGGAGCATTTCCTGTCACCCAGAAGAACGGGGAACCTTCCTACCAGCTCGCTGTCGTCGTTGATGATGCTGCGATGGGGATTACTGAGGTTGTGCGGGGCAATGATCTGATTGCCAGTACGTTCCGACAGATTGAACTCTATTCAGCACTTGGATTACAGATCCCGCGTTTTGCGCACGTGCCGTTGGTTTGTGGTCCCGACGGCAGGCGGCTTGCCAAGAGACATGGTGACACGCGTTTGAGCTTGTACCGTGAACGGGGTGTTTCACCAGCGAAAATTATCACATGGGCTGCAAGGTCGGCAGGGTTGATTGACGAGCACACCCATGTTGAAAACATCGAATCTGCCATCGAGCATTTTGATTGGAGCAAAATCCCCGAGCAGGATACCCGCGTCGAGACAGATGGTTTTCAATGACTGGATGGATTCGCTGTCCGTAATGCGTTGAGAACGGCTCAGTTGACATCTCCACACGTCCAGCTGCCATCGATCATCCGCCACGTTTTCCCTGTTGGATTCTTGTCTCCCAGCAGGTTTGGCAGTCGATGAGGTCGG
>CAXGRW010000475.1:0-4584 GCA_964012125.1 uncultured Rhodopirellula sp. | reverse complement strand
TGCTCCGTCCCAGAGTAGGTGATGCCCATAGAACATGACCGTCTGATGGTGCGACGATCTGCCAATAAACGCGTCCAACACCGAACGGCAATCGGAGTAAAGGTTTGATATTCGAAAACGAAGCAGGTGTCTCTTGCGCGATCCAGACCTGCAAATCAACGACATGAGCTTCCCTGTCATTGGGCAACAGCACGACAAGAGTATTCTCTTCACGTCGAACTGTTCGTCGTTTTCCATCAATGAAGGCTTGAACGGACACGTCAGCGACATCCGATGGCAGACCAACCTGGAATCGGCCGCCACCCTGGACTTTCGCGTAAACGCTTTCGTGACGCAGGTTCCTGCCCACGACGGTCCGCAATACGGTCTTTTGCACCGTCAATTCTTCTTGACTGGTCAACCGTGACAACAGTTTGAGACGCAGAGGGTCACGCGGAAAAGTCACTAAATCAAGACGCTTTTGTCTCTGTCGATCTGCCGAAACCAGATCAAACCCCTGATCCCCTCTTAACGTGACACCCATGCTGCCGCGAATCGTGACATCAAGAATGCCAGGACTTGGCAGAGGCACAGAAATCACGGCTCCATCCCCAACAGCAGCGTTCAAATCCTGCACACGTCGCCAAGTTATTTCCATCGTATTCATGGCAAGTCGCTCTGATATCAACTCATACCGATCACCATCAACGTATTTAAGCTTCGCTGGCGTGCCATTTACACTCACCACCCACGGTTCTTCAAGAATAGGATCAACCGGTTCTTCAGCGCCTCCAGAATTGTCTTCCTGATCATCTGGTATCGGGGTTGCCGCATTCTCACCCTGTTGTGCCACTGACCCAATCGAATCTCCGTTTTCATTCAGAGAGGCAGGACTGCTGGCAGCCGGAATACGGACAAATAAACTTCCTTCCAGATCCAATGAGGAAGTCACCGTCCAATCCACATCCGTTCTCAACTGATTCCCCGAAAGCTCAATCGCAGCCTCACTTGCTAGACTGATTCTGGGTGGTTGAGCGACCAACGCACCGACCACCTTGGGACGTTTTTCCTGGGTCTGAATCTGGTAACTGACCGTGGATGATTTGGCCACTGACACGTCTGCTCCGGCAACGATTCCACGCGTCAATCCAACCGAAGCAGCAAGATCGACGACCAACATCGAACGCCCGGTACTCTTGATATCGAGTGTGGCCTTCTGAACTCTTGCAGCACCATCGACATCAGTCACTGTCGGTAGATAAAAGCCAACATCTCCATTTTCAGGATTCAATTGCAATTCTGCCAAAATCCTGATCTGTGACAGATCGCCATTTCCGACACTTCTCATGTTCAAAAAACGGTCATCATCTTCAAACAGATCCAACAATTCTCCAGTTTCAGAATCTTGAATTTCCCTGATCTGCCAACCTGCATCATTGAATTGCAGCAGCCCCTTGGAAACCTGACCGTTAATCGAAATGGTCATATCAAGATTGGCGGCGGCATCATACACATCGAGGATTGAATTGCTTGTCATCCGCAATTGCCGACCCTTTTCCCCAAGGTAAAGCGGCAATTCGAACGAAGCACGTTCAAACCTGAACTCATACGTGCGACCAGCGTTAACAGCGTCCTCACCCAGTTCACCGATCACACGATCAACCCATGGGCTACTAAGCCATCGCAGCCGATAATCACTCCCCGTTTCGACCGCAATCACGCCTTTGTGCCGTAGTGATCCGACCACCTCCGCGACATGAAAATCGAGTGGATTCGATTCAGACGCATTGTCATTTGGCAGTTGCAATTCAAAACTGAGGTCGATGCGAGATCCTCGTTCTGCCTCAGGGATAATGACATCACGAATCTCTTCGTCTCTACCCTGTACAGGCTCACCCAAGTCGATCGTCCGACCACTGTCACCTATTCGCAAAGAATCCAGCACGACCGCGCCGGGCGGCAAGCGTAATTGAAATGAATCGATCGAGCCGCGGACGTTCTCGACCGTCAATAAAAAGTCAGCAATCAGTGGGTCCTGAGGTGAGTCCCAACGAACATTGATACGACTTTCAACCTCCAGAAGAGCTGTGTCATCTTTTGTGCGTGAAGAACTTCCCCAACGCAATGAATAATTACCACCACCGCTCTCAATCTGGAAGTTCGTGCCTTTAGCCTGCACAACTTTCTTCTGCAAAACCTCATCACCCCGCCCAACAATCTCACCCTCAACTCCAACTGCACCCACGGTCAAATCAACTCTTGCTGGTGCACCGGGCAACTTGAAATCAAGTGTCTTGGCAACCGTACTGGCCACGACTCGTGCAGACACTTCCATCCGCAATTTCACTTCCTGCTGCTGATCAGTTTTCACCAGCAGAAGATGCCCGCTACCATCAGAAGTGAGCGTCATGAAGTAATTTTCGATCCCAGTGACGTCGGGTGGTTTCAAGCGATGGAAATTTCCCATTTGCAAAGGGATACGTATCCACTGACCCTGACTTGGTGCAACCAGAATATTCAGCGACACCTCCCCCTCAAATCGCTCCGCCTCAACCTCACCCTTGACGGCGAGTGACTGAAAACTGAACAGCTGCTGGTTTGAATCTACGACCGAATCAGGATTCGACAACCGCTCGAATTCCTCCCAAGACAACCCGGGCATCAGCACGACGTTGTCCGACTCACTCAAAAACATGAAAGCGCGAATAGGTAAACCACTCGCATCAACTCCATCCTGCTGCTGCGAGAAGACATCCCGAGTAGGAGTCGTTCCGGGTGGTTGCGCACCAACAACACCTGCAGAAAACCACAAGCTGACGAAGGCGATCGACCAAACCAATTCACGAAAGAAACAGCAGGATCTGCTCAAAAAATCATACTTCGAATGTCCATATTTTCTCCCACCGCGCGACAAACGCGTTTTCTGCTCGAATCTGCGATGATGAGACAAGAATCGCATGCGTCTGGCTGAGAGGAGAAAAGAAGCGACCTGACACGATCCTTATACGCAGGAAAAGCAACCTTGGGGCGATTCAAAGCAGAGCTCTTTCCTGAAAGATCCAGGTCTCTACAGTTTACGCAAACACCGCAACTAGTGACAGCAAAAGCATGGAACATGGGAGCCGATTTCACGCCCAACGCCGTCAAATAGCGTAAAAACCTCGACCAATCGTTAAGATCGGAGCAACCTGAGAGCCAAGAGGTGCTGATGCCAAACGATGCGGTCAGCCGCTATTCAGGCCGTTTATCAACCAATTGGGCGTCGTATCAGCCACACAATCTGTCAGCAGGAAAACAGATTGAATCCACGCAATGCAAAACTCCACCGCTCGCGGCATGTAAACAGAAGTCCACCCGCATGGCTTCCCCGGCGAAAAACTTAAGCCAGCATGCCTGAGGGTGATCTAAGGATTAACCTCGCTGCTCATCTCTGGTCAAAAGTAGCATCATTACGCGCCATAAACTGAGCGGAAAAATTCAGCTTTGTCCTTCGTTTCCTGAGCCGCCTCCTCGGCCTGCTCAGCGGCCGCTTCCAACTCATTCAATTTCGAGCGACCTTCATCCAGCTTGCCTTGGTCTGTGGTTTGTGCCTTATTCAGGCCTTCCAGCTCGGCCTTAAGCTTTGCCATCGCATCAGCCATTTGCTTGATTTGAGCTTCGCGAGCGGCTACCGCAGTTTCGATACCTGTCACATTAGCCTGAACGGGTTCGAGATCCTTCCGCTTTGCGGCAGCAGCCGCGGCAGTCGTTTCCAACTCGGCAGCCAACTTCGCACCTTGTTGTTTGAAGGCTACCAATTCAGATTCAATCCCCTCAAGAACAGCGGTTTCATCTGCAAGATTTTTGCGAGCTACACCCGTGGCTGTTTGCATCGCAGCAAATCCAGCCACAGCGTCGTCCATCGTCTTCTTGGCTGCTGTGATCTGCTTTTCCACAGCCGGAACGGCCGCGGTCATCTGCTTGATGGCTGCAACGTGCTTGGCAACGACCGCAGGCTGAGTTTTCAGGTTTGCCACCACAGTCGCAAGGCTAGCCGCTGTCTGCTCAACAATCTTTCGGCTGGCAGCCAGCTTAGGCATTGCTGCATTGAGTACGGCAGTCATTTCAACAAGTTTTGCTTCACCCACTTTTTTTGCCGCCTCTTCGCGGCCCATGGTTGCTACTACTGCCTGCTGTTGGGCTGTCAACTTAGACATCTCTTTGACAAGCAACGCCATTTTCTGCACTGCTTCATCCTTTGCCTTCTTGGCAGCTGACAACTCACCGGCAACTTGTGCCAACTGTACATCGTAAGCTTCCATCTGTTTCGTAGCAGCACCCTTGGCAGCGACGTGGGCCGCGAGTTGCTTCTTCAGTGGTTCAACCTTGCTATTCAATGCAGTCTGTTCAGCGGAAACACTAACCAGCTTGGCGTTGGCATCAGCAATTGTTTTGGTCGCCATAGCACCAGCCGTTTTATGATCAGCCGCGAGCTTTTTCGCCTCTGAGGCTTGGGCGTTTGCCTTTGCCAATTCACCTTCCAATTTAGCAATCAGATCTGAAGCTGTCTTTTTTGCCGCGTCATCCTTGGCTGCCTCCAGCTGTTGCTTTGCTGTCGCCACCGCG
>CAXGRW010000474.1:0-4595 GCA_964012125.1 uncultured Rhodopirellula sp. | reverse complement strand
TCCAGTTCTTTTGTTTCCTGGATATCCGTGACTGGTCCATCCTGAATTTCGATGACTCGCCAGGAAACTCCCTCAAACCGCGTGCCGACGCATGTGCCCTTGCCTTTGAGAGAGGCTGGTCCGGTCTCAGCAATAACTTCACGCGACTCGATTGAGGCGAGGGGAAGCGCCTCGGTCGAGCCGTACGGGGTCATGATGTTGGCATCGGGATCAACGAGTTGTCTTAGCTTTTCAAGGGTCTCGGCTGGCACTGGTGCTCCCGCTGAGAGAATTCTCTTGAGCGTCGGGAACGGACGTGCGGCCTTGTTTGCTTCGGCCCAACGAACAACTGTGTTCCACAACGCGGGCGACCCAAACGCCTGATCGATCTCCCACTGAGTCGCTGCTTCGATCAACCGCTGTGGGTTGACGGCGGCGGGCTGGGTGGGATCCATGTCAGGGATGATGGTCGTCACTCCCATCACCGCATCGAATAAGCCAAACAGCGGAAAGCAGGCGAGGTCGCGGGAGCCCCGGTGAATGTCATACCGCTCGCGGATTCTGTCGATCTGCGCATGGAAAACGCCATGAGTATAGAGAACTCCCTTAGGAGGTCCGGTGCTGCCTGTTGTGAAAATGACAGCGGCATCATTGACGCGATCGACGCGGGGGAATTGGATGCTATCTTGCTGTGCCTTGCCCATGTCTGCGACTTGCTTGAGTGTCTTCCCCCCCCAGAAAAGTCGTCGTCCAACGGTGACGTTCCACTTGGCTTTTTGGAAGCGACGTCGCAACACCGAGCGAATGGCTTGGGCTTTTGGAATCCCGATAAAACCATCCGGTTCAGCCGCGCTCAGGCAGCGAATCAGATGCTTACGGCCCATGCCTGGGTCGACAAGCACCGTCACCACTCCCGCTTTCATCAGTGCAAAAACGAGTTCAATGAAACCGGCACCAAAGGGAACAAGCATGGCGAGTCGCATGCCGGGTTGGACACCCCATGCGATGAGGCCTCGAGCGATCTCATCGCTGCGTTGGTCAAGACTTCCAAAAGTTGTTAACGCATAACTTCGGAGTCCATCAGGCTGAGGTGGGCCGTCGGGTTCAGCGATGGCAATGGCCCCCGGAGCCAGAGATGCAACCATCGAAAGGCGGCCCGCGACGTTCCCGTCGACTGGAAGTCGCCTTGCCGCAGTTGCGTCACTGTCGTTCGGGGCATTTTGTGGGGGAAATGAGTCGCTCATTTGCAAACCTTCACTGCGAATGCCGCGGCTTGATTCTGCAATTCCTGTAGAATCTCGTCCGCGATGCAAGTTTGCGCGACGGCTTGGGCACCTCTCCATCCTGGAATCGCATTGACTTCGATCACTTTTGCTTCACCGCCCTCAAAGTGCAGCAAGTCTACCGATGCAAATCGAAGTCCAATGTCTTTGCAAATGGTTTTTGCCATCTCCACCTGTTGCTTATTCAGGTCGATAGCTCGGCAGTGTCCGCCACTCGAGACATTCGTTCGAAACTCAGTGTCGTTGGTGCGTTGAATGCCCCGTACGGTATCACCAATGACCAGGAGACGTGTGTCAGAGCCTCCTGGGGGGATGAACTTCTGGACGTAGCACACGGCACCCAGAGTTTCCAAAGTAGAAAAAGTGGTCCATGCCAGTTCAGGGTCTCGGATTCGCATTACCCCGCGTCCTTCGCCGCCGAAGATCGGCTTCACAACACAATCACTTCCCAGCATCTGAAAAGCGTCCAAGGCGTCGCGTCGTGATTGAACAACCGCTGTGTCAGGAGTTGGGAATCCGAGTGCGGATACCCGCTGTAGCGTCGCAAATTTGTCGATCGCAATTTCCAAGGCAGTCGGTGGATTAACGATCGGAAGGGTCTGGTCATGAACCAGAGCGTGAAGCACTGCTAGTCTGAATGTGATTTGTTCCAAGGAACCAGCGGGCATGGTTCGGGTTAACAGAACGTCAAAATCGCGCAAGTTACCCGCCTCGCATTGATGGCTTGCGTCTCCGTTGATCATTACTGTTTGTAATGATTCATAGGTTGCGAAATCAATCCGGCAACCAGCGTTAGCGGATGCGTTGGAAAGCTGGTCTGAGTGCCATCCATCTCCGGCGCCCAAGCAGAGAATGCGGAGCTGACTCATTTTGAAACAAACGATTGGCGCAGGATGTCGGTGTCAATTTGGCCGTGACTCCATGTGTTTCCACTTTGAAGACTGTGGATCGTCACGGAAGCGGGACTGAAGAGAAGGGGATCGACTTTGTAAAAATCGTACTCGTAGTCTTTGAAGATAGTCGCGAACGGGCGACCGTAGTCACGTGAAGAGCAGCTTGGGACATCGCTTGCCACTGCTTCAATTTCTTCATCACTTGCGTCGACCCAAAACGTGACCGTTGCGCCGTATAGCATTGCGTCGTTGGTTCTTCCGATGCCACCCACGGTGTCCCCGGTTTTCGCTGGAGGGGGTAATGGGGCAGTTCCGGTCGCTGAGGTGATCTTGTTGACGTCAAATTTCAGGGCATGAAGTTTGTGCATTGCGGTCTCGATGCTACGAGCGACGACCTGATAGCTGCCTGCGATGCAAGTGCTAGGGGCTACTGCGAGGCGTAGTTCAGTTGTCGGAACGCCGCACTCTTGAGCAATGAGCTCGACGGCACTCACCGTGGGCAATGTTTCGCTCTCCAGAATTCCGACTATTGGTCCTTTGCCTTCTTCGCTTAACTTCAAGTGAAGAAGTGTTTCTTCGCGGCCACGATACAGCCGCATGGGGCCACTTCCCATCGCGAAATAATCGTCGGTTGATACCGGCCATCCTGCGTATTGGCTGCCTAAGCAAGCCATCACCGCATCGTTTGTTAGCACCTGGACGAGGTTGTTGGAGATGAGCAACGTGGGATCAGCCGGCAGCAAGGCAATTTCCGCTAGTCCGCCCATGCAAAGCTGTGCCAGCACGCGTCCAGCTTGCAGGGATCCGCGAGTGTTGACTCCCGCGTCCAAAATCTGGGCGCCTGCAACGGATTCGATGCGGCAGCCCAGTTGTTTAGCCCGCGCGGTTGATTTCAGAAACAATTCTGTAGCGAGTTCATTGACCATGAGACGATGTTGGTGGAAACGGTGCGTTCTGTCCAGCGGGAGCGGGGCCAAAAGTGGGGCTGGATAAGAGATTTCGGCTCGGTTTTCAGCCAATCCCCTGCACAATTGGCAGTAGATCGGTCATCCTTACGCCCCTTGGTCATTCGAGGGAAGTGCGTGGGACGCTCCGGTTTTGGCTTCGCCGAGGCAGGGTACCTGCCATTGGCGATACGTAAGCGGCGGAAATTGCACGCTCTCCCTTCTTTGTTATCACTCGGTTTTGTTACGACACGGTCCGACATGCAACTCAGCATCATACCCTATCCTCATCCCACTCTACGCGTTCGCAGTAAACCGATACGGCGGGTTAACAAGGAACTGCGGAATATGGCGGCGCAGATGTTGGACCTGATGTATGAAGCTGAGGGTGTGGGGCTGGCAGCAAATCAAGTCAACCTGCCGCTCCGGATCTTTGTCGCAAATCCTTCCGGCGAAAGAGGGGACGGTGAAGAACTGGTGTTGATAAATCCCGAACTGGAAATGCCAAAAGGAAGCGTGACTGGGCAGGAGGGCTGCTTGAGTTTGCCCGCTGTCTTTGGACAGGTCAAACGCCCTAAATCGATCCGGTTGAAAGCTTTTGATCTCAAAGGCAATTCGGTCGATCGGGTTGTGGATGGGTTTCTAGCAAGAGTGATCCAGCATGAAAACGATCACCTTGATGGGGTCATGTTTTTCGATCGGATGATCGATGAAGCAAAACGTGAAATTGATGATCAACTGCATGAACTGGAAACAGTGTTTGAGTCCAAACGCAAGGCAGGAGGCATTGCAAGCGATGAAGAACTGTTGGCAGAATTGGATCAGTGGTACGAAAAGTACGCATGACATCGTACGCCGAAGAGAGGCGTGATACTGAGTCCTTGCCGCCCGGGTCGTTATCGGAGGTGAGGCGGGTTCATCAGAAGGATAGGTAGATTGGCAGATCACACGACAACGCTTCCCCTGCGTCTTGTTTTAATGGGTACGGGACCATTTGCGGTTCCATCATTTGAGGCATTGCGATTGGCGGGCCATGAAATTGCGATGGTTGTCACGCGACCTGCTCGGGCCGTCAAGAGTCGAAAGGGACCTCCCCCCGCACCGGTCCGTGATTGGGCCGAATCTCATGGGCTTGAAGTTTTTGCACCTGATAGCATCAACGAGGCTGAGGCTGTGGCCAGCGTCGCAGGCAAGCAATCGCAATTGCTGGTGGTTTGCGATTATGGGCAAATTCTGAAACCCGATGCTCTGGGGACCGCAACTTTGGGTGGCATCAATTTGCATGGTTCCTTGTTGCCCAAGTACCGCGGAGCTGCTCCTGTTCAGTGCGCCCTTTTGAGTGGGGATCAGGTGACCGGTGTGTCCATCATTCACATGACACCCCGATTGGATGGTGGTCCCGTGATCACCCGCAGTGAACTTGAAATCGACGAGCATGAAACAGCTGGTGAACTCGAAGATCGCCTGGCATTGTTAGGTGTGGCTGCAACTTTGGA
>CAXGRW010000473.1:0-4596 GCA_964012125.1 uncultured Rhodopirellula sp. | reverse complement strand
GTGTCGTCGTTGTACCTGGGACTAATGCAGGGTTCATCTGTTGTTTCTTTTCGTAATCCTAATCAATGAATGCAAATTCATTACTAAGAATCAGGATTTGTGCTAGCTGTTCCAGTCGATCCAACGACTGAATTTTTTCTATCTCGAATGGCCCACTGAAGTGCTTGATGGTGTCTCGTTCGGAACCTTGTCCTTTACCCTGTTCAGGTTTGCTCTGAATCTTCGCAGTCCATTCAAAGGAATCGAACGAGCTTGTGCGTCCAGGAGTTGCGATCAGGTCAATCACATCGCCGGCGTTGAGCTTGATGCTATGAGGGCCATGTCTCTGTTGGGAATTGAGTTGCGTCGATTCATAAATCTGTTTTCCATTGGTTTGAATCGAGAAAGTGACTCCGTCGCCCTGTTTACTGCTGTGGCGAATCTTTCCTTCCAATGTCACTTTCTCATTTTGCGGAGCAGTGTATCGTCGAATGACGCCAAGAGATGGATCGCTGGTGGTGTGACCTCCAGTCTTGCCAAGGTAAGCGTGACCAAATGGGGCTGTGGTTGGAAACTCGTCGGATGCTTGCCAGCGGCCGTCTCGGTATTGGCTGAGTGCAGAGAAATCAGAAGGCTGCCCTTCTCCCTCGGGTAACAGGGTGGCAGTCCCGTAGGACCACAACGATCTGGGATCGATGATTGGTTTTGGGGTTTGAGGCGGCGTTTGAAGAAACGCAGTTGCCGTGGCGAGTTCCTGCTGTGATGGATCGCGGCCGAGGATTTGGTTGTAGATCGCCTCTGCCTGTGCACTGAGTTCCTCGGGTGAGCTTTTCTGTTGTCGGATGGCACCAGCAGTTGCTCTCGCCATTGCCATCATTTCGGGGCTGTTCATCAAGAACAGTGCTTGCTGTGGAACGGTTGTGAAATATCGACCGGGCGAATGCGTGTCAGGACTCGCAAAGTCGAACGTTCGGAACAACGCTGGAAGGTTTTGGCGATCAATCATCGAATAGATTGTTCTTCGATGCGTGGGTGTGCTGGACATGATATCCACGGGCGGACCGCCCAGCGAACGATCAAGGGTTCCTGAAACGGTCAGGATCGAATCTCGCAGTGATTCAAAATCTCGCCGCTTTCGGTTTCCTCTTGCGAGCAACTCGTTATCTGGGTCAGCGGTTAACGATTTGTCTCGAGCCGCAACGCGCTGTTGATAAATTTTTGAAAGAACGATTCTTCGCACCAACTTCTTGACGCTCCAATCTGTCGAGAAATCGGCAGCCAGTTCATCGAGTATTTCTGGGACCGCTGGGGGCTTGGTTCGGAAGCCGAAGTCACTGGGGTTGGCGACGAGAGGTTTGCCGATCAGATAGCTCCAAACACGGTTGACCATGACTCTTGCTGTCAGTGGATTGTTTGGTGTGGCAATCCTGTCTGCCAACTCTTTGCGGCCACTCCCGTCAGTGAAAGGTGTTTCCTTATCGGATCGCAGTGCGGTCAGAAATCGCCGCGGCACAATCGGGCCTCGGTTTCCAAGTTGCCCCCGAATCAGAACCGGGCTGTCGATTGGGTTTGGTTTATCGACCAGCATCAGAGGACTGGCACCTTCCTTGGGACGTTGGCTGCTGGCAATGATGCCGCCAAGGGCGTAGTAGTCTTCAGTCGGGATCGGGTCGAACTTGTGATCGTGGCATCTTGCACAGGCGACGGTCAGTCCGAGTAAGCCACGCGTGATGACATCGATTCGGTCATCGATCGTGTCCAGTGGGTTAAGGAATTGACGTCCCAAGGTCAAAAAGCCCATGGCCTCCAGGTTTCCATTCTCGTTGGTTGGGTCGGTGCGATCTGCAGAAAGCTGGTGACGCACCATTTCGTCGTACGGCATGTCTTGTGCAAATGAACGAATTGTCCAGTCGCGATACCGCTCGCTACCTTTGTAGCGTCGCTCCTTGCCCCCTAACGCGTAGCCCACCGTGTCGGCATACCTGGCAACATCCAGCCAATGTCGACCAAATCGTTCACCAAAGGCAGGCGCGGCAAGCAAGCGGTCAACAAGGCGGTGGTAGGCATCTGGTCGCCGAGAGTTGGTAAAGCGTTGTATTGTTTCGCGACTCGGGGGCAGGCCCGTCAAGTCGTAGTACAGGCGCCGTATTAGCGTCTCTCGGTCGGCACGTAAACTGGTTTCGATGTCCGCCTCGTCTGCAGCGGAGGCGGCGAGAACGTCGATCGTGTCTTCAACATCAGCGTCCAAGACTGTGTCTACGCTTTGACGCACCGGCACATTAAATGCCCAGTGGGTACTGGGGTCGCGGTCGATCGGCGATGTAGTAACGCGACCATGCCGGCTGTCTGTCTTTTTTAATTTTTGCGTTCTGGGGTCGGTGGCACCTGACTCGATCCATTCTCTCAGTAACTCAATTTCCGACTCAGATAGTTTGCCACTGGGTGGCATCTGAAGATTTCGATCCCTGTAATTGACGACTCGCATCAACAAGCTTTGGTTCGGTTTGCCAGCGACAAGCACCGCGCCTCTGCTGCCTCCCTTCCGCATGGCTGCAGCAGAGTCCAGAAAGAGATCGCCGTCTGATTCTCCGCTTTCATGGGAATGGCATTCGTAGCATTTCTCGATCAGCAGCGGACGTACGTGTTTTTCGAAGAATTCAAGTTTGCTGCTGTCGGATCGTGCAGCATCTGTTGATGGTTTCCCAGTTTGTCCCAATAGTTTTGCAGGGGCAGCGACAGCAAACGTCGTGATCAGAAGAGCGAGAACGATAAAGTTGCGGTAGGTAGCCACGGGGTTACGCAAGCGTTGTGGGGCTGTCGGTTACAGACGACGCGTGGGGGTGCGTCGTGAAAACATGTGCGGGGTGGGATCGCAGAGGGTTATCGCTGCGACTTCCGTCCATTGTAACTGTCAGGTAAAGATCAGCCAAACACTCGGGTGAATTGCTTGCAAGTTGCCTGCGACATTGTGTGCCATGTGGGCTGCTGACGCTGTCATTCGGCAGGGAAAGCTGCGTATTGTTGCCGTAAAATTTCACCAGTCAGGCTGCCCTTTGTTGCTGCTACTTGCTTGGGTGTGCCCTTGGCAACGATCATTCCACCTTTTTCAGCTGCTTCAGGGCCAAGGTCGATGAGATAGTCGGCAGCCTGCATCAGAAGCGAATTATGTTCGACGATCACTAATCCGTGTCCGTCTGTTAGTAGAGCATCAAAACAGTCCACGAGTCGCACGATGTCTGCAAAGTGAAGCCCCGTTGTGGGTTCATCAAGAATGAACAGGGTTCGCTTCCGAGCTGTTGATGCAAGAAAAGCGGCAAGTTTCAGGCGTTGTCCTTCTCCACTGGAGAGCGTTGTGGCGGGTTGTCCAAGCTTGATGTATTCAAGCCCCACGTCGAGCATTCTTTTCAGTCGCTGTTGGACTTTTTCATGGCCACGGAAAAAAGTCGAAGCTTCGCGAACACTCATGTCCAACACGTCTGCGATTGACCGGTCGCGATAGCGAGCACAGAGTATTTCTTCTCGGTAGCGACTTCCCCGGCAGGCAGGACACTGCATGGAGACATCAGCAAGGAACTGCATATCAATTTGGATAACCCCCGCACCCTCGCATTGCGGGCATTGTCCTTTTGCGCTGTTGTAACTGAAGTGCCCAGGCCCAAAATTACGTGTGCGGGCATCAACGGTGTCAGCAAACACTTTCCGGATTGGGTCAAAGGCCTTGACGTAAGTCACGGGCGCACTGCGCGGGCTTCGACTGATGGGAGATTGGTCGATCAGCATGCAGTCTTCGATTTGGCTCAGTCCTGTGATTGATTTGTAAGGAAGCGGTTTTGCTGCTTCTCCATGTTTGGTTTGTCGAATGGCCCCATAGAGTGTGTCCTGTACCAATGAACTTTTCCCGCTCCCTGAAATTCCGGTGACAAGGCACAGAAGTCCAAGTGGAAATTCGACGTCCACATCCTTCAAGTTATGGCCACTTGCTCCTTTGAGCCTTATGAAACCTCGGGGTTTGCGAGGCTCACGATCTCGCAGTGACCAGCCACGTTCGCCCGTCAAAAACTGCCCAGTCAAACTCTCTTTGTTAGCGAGCATTTCTGCTTGGGTGCCTTCAAACATGATGTTGCCACCAGCAGTGCCGGCAGCAGGCCCTACTTCGATAACGTGGTCAGCGATCCGAATCATGGTTTCATCATGTTCGACAACGATCACTGTATTTCCTCGGTCTCGTAAGCCTATGATTGCCTGCGAAAGGCGTTCGACGTCGGAACCGTGTAATCCGGCCGTCGGTTCATCCAGCACATACAGCATGTTGACAAGGCTGCTTCCGAGTGCAGAAGTGAGTGCAACACGTTGCGTTTCGCCACCCGAGAGAGTTCGAAGCGTACGATCGAGTTGCAAGTAACCAAGCCCGACCTCCTGTAAATAACGAATGCGGTCGCCCAGTTGGCGAATTGGCTCATCCGCTATCTTGGACTCGCGTGTTTCTAAGTCTAGTTCTCGAAAGAAAGTGGCTGCCTCATCAGCTTGCATCGTCAGAACGTCGGCGATGTTCCGATCCTCAAGGCGATACGCTAACGCCTCAGGTTTGAATCGTTTTCCGGTGCAGTCCTCGCACGG
>CAXGRW010000472.1:0-4603 GCA_964012125.1 uncultured Rhodopirellula sp. | reverse complement strand
AACTTATTACAGCCAAAGCCAAATCCGTGCGGCGCTTGCCCCAGCAGGCAACTCAGCCAGGCAACTCGATGAAATCCAGCGAACCAGAAGACAATCGCAATTCGCAGCATTGCCCAAGCCAACAGCGTCTTGGACAGTACGTGGAGGGTGCTCTGACCTTGGCTGAACATGAACAGGTTGAATCTCATATCGACCAATGCAATCTCTGCAACGATACGATTCGAACCCTCGACGCTTCTCTGGAGACGCGTCTGGGCAACCTGATTTCATACGCACGTCACGGCAGCGACCCCCAACAAGGCAAGTTGCTAAATGGTGAAGCAGAGCAGAACGAGACAAAGCATGACGAGACTCTGGATTTGCTGACACAGCGGGCAAAGCAGGCTTGGCATGAACGGGACGGTCACCCTGCAATCGCAAATCAAATCGGTGATACGATTGGCAACTACGTGATCCTACGAGCACTTGGCGAAGGAAATATGGGACAGGTCGTCCTCGCCAACCACAAGCAGATGAAACGGAAAGTCGCCCTCAAGTTCATCTCACCTGAATTGCTCTCGTCTTCTTCAGCGCGGACAAGATTCCAGCGTGAGATTGAAGCGACGGCAAAACTACAGCACCCCAATCTGGTCATTGCACATGACGCAGGCGAAGTGAACGGACAGCACTTCCTGGTAATGGAATACGTACAGGGAGTGGACCTGCGATCCAAAGTCAAGGCATCGGGACCGCTGGACGTCGCATCAGCACTGCAATGTACGGCAGACGCAGCCAGAGGGTTGCACCACGCTCACAAGAAAGGGATCGTGCATCGTGATGTAAAACCTGGCAACATCATGCTTGGAACCGATAACGCTGCCAAAGTTACTGATCTGGGACTCGCACGTTTCCCTGACGGCGACACCAATGCAGTTGAGATCAGCCAGACAGGGTTGGTGATCGGCACCTCCGCATTCATGTCACCCGAACAGTGTGCAGGTTCACGTGAGCTCGACTTCCGAACCGACATCTACAGTCTCGGGTGCACGCTGTTTTATTTACTGACAGGTCGAAATGCCTATCAGACCGACTCGACCCTGCAAATGTTGCGGGCTCATGCAGAGGCCCCCATCCCATCCGTCCGAGAAATCAGACCTGAATGTCCTGTGGCCCTGGAAAAACTGCTGTCCAGCATGCTGTCCAAACACCCGCAAGATCGCCCCGCCTCCATGGCGATCGTCGAAGAACAACTAGGCGAGATCCTCGAACATCTTGAATCCACTCCGCCGCTGGTTCCTTCCAGTCCCCCACGGGATCGTTCACGAACGGTGTCCTTGCTGGCAGGGGCAGTCACGGTCGTACTGATCCTCTACCTACTGGGACGATTCTCCGGCAATCTGATCCAAACGGCTCAAACTACTTTGGGACTGGGGACCGGCAAGCCCGAATCAATTGAAATTGAGATGCAAAAGATCCCTGCTGGCGAGTTCATGATGGGCGCGTCAGACAACGACGAAGATGCATCCACGGATGAGGGTCCACAGCACGAGGTACGACTCACCAACGATTTCCTGATCAGTAAATTTGAGGTCACTTCCGCGCAATTCAATTCGGTGATGAACACTGGCAAGCCAGCAACCGTTACACAACTCGCTGAACAGACAGAGCAATCTTCCGGTCCGGTTCCGATCTCGGGAATCACATGGTTCGAGGCCATACGTTTCTGTAACCAATTGAGCATTCTTCAAGGCTTGCAGCCCTACTACGAAATACACGGTTCAGATGAAACGGTTTCGATCCAGCGGGGTAGTGATGGTTTTCGGCTTCCTACCGAAGCTGAGTGGGAATATGCGTGCAGAGCGGGCACCCAAACACCGTGGCACTTTGGGGATTCCGCGGACAACCTCAGTGACTTTGCTTGGCACGCAGATAACTCAAACGGTCTAGTCCAGCCTGTGGGGCAGAAACAACCCAATGCATTTGGCCTGCACGACATGCTGGGCAATGTACCCGAATGGTGTTGGGACCGATTTGACGAGGAGTACTACCTCCGATCCGAAGCGGTAAATCCCCCCGGTTCAACCAAAGGCGATCAACGTGTATTCCGTGGGGGCGGTGTGGACAATCGTGCTGCGCAGCTCCGTTCCTCAACTCGGAATCCTCTCGGGATGCAATACGGATTCTCCAATGGTGTGGGTATTCGTATCGCCCGTAATGTCCCAACAGGCCGTTAGCCGAACATCCTACATCTTCGAAGAGGACAAGCCTCTGTCTGAGTCGATCAAGGCGGGCCGATGAAAGCGGACCAATTATTGATGTTTGCTGGCTAACTCAACCCTGCTTCGCCCACTTGCGTTGTTAGCTTTATCGATCGCACCTGTGACGCAATGCCCGTTCATCGTTCACCTCACTGAAGTCTGACGGTCATCTACCTTGGCTGTTCGGACCATTGCGGCGTCGCGATGCGGGAAGCCCCAAAAAATCCTCACATCCGACATTGGGTCCCTGCAACGGTGTGTCAACGAGACCCTCAGCGAACAACGGAATCGCATGGCTTGAAGATATTCTCCTACCCATGAACCGTATTCTGGATCTGTTCGCTCGTTTTTCATTTTTTCGTGGGACGCGTCTGCGTTCAGGTCAATAGTCGCCCGCTGGGCACCTCATTTACGCGAAAACCGGAGAATCCAGATGAACAAATTTTTCACCAGCTGCCTGCTTGCGACCATGGTCGCAGTTCTCGCCGTCGCCTCGATTGCAGCCGCTTGTGGCGATTACGGAGCCCCTGACGTTGAATTTGAGCACGCTGTCACTCAGCAAAACCGTGTAATCATGATCAACTCAGAAGGATCACTCATTTCCATCGCCCATCTCTGGGGAAGCGTCCGGAACTACGGTGATTTTGACCGAAAGCTTTCTCCAAACATCGATGTGCGAGGTGATCTTGCACTTGTCGCTACAGAAACCGAAGTGTGTGAGATCAGCCTCAAGACGGGAAAATTGATCAGAACGCATAAGCATTCCCAAGGGACTTGTGGAGTTGGCTTTATCAACGCAGCCAAAGTGTTCCTGAATAATGGCCGGAGCTTGGCCATCATGGACATGTCAAATGGTGCGACGATACGCAAAATCGACTTGATGAAAAACACAAAATCCGAAGAGGTACTTTCAATCCTCAAACCTCACATTCATCACACAAGAAATGGGGACCTTCTTTACATCGCTCGCCCCTGCACGTTCGGAATCGCCGTCGTCGACCTGAACAAAGGCAAACGATTGAAGGACCTCAGTATCCCGAACCGAGCGTACACCGACCGTTTGCACTTTTCGAATGGCAACCTTTTCCTTGTCAACTACAACCTTTCCTACGGCATCATAAACGGTGAAACGTTAAATCTTATTGATGTAAAAAATCAAACGATCAAAAGATCAATTTCCATCGAAAGTCAGGAACTCTCTTTCAGCACGACTACAAAAAGACACCCGCTAAAAATGGTGCCCGCAAAAGATGGCAGCATCTTTGTCTCGGCAAACCAGAAGACGTGGCACATTGACAACCAAGGCAACATCATCAAGTAAGCGTGAGCAACCGCACTCACCCACATCTCTCATGAGCGTCGCTTCCTCCGCAGAAGCGACGCTGCTGTGGCAGATCGTGTTCGACCACGGCAGTGTTAAACCACGAGATCCCGCGATGCAACCCGCATCGCACTTGCCAAACTCAACACAGCAACTTTCCCCGGCCCCCCACAATATTGACGCCGTTCGGAACCCACGCTTCCCCAACACATTAAAGGGTCCCACTGATGATTCTACGCACCGTTGCCGTCTGCACCTTTCTGCTGATTCTGACTGCGGCAAACCTAGCCGACTGGAAAACAAAGAGGCAAATTGAACCGCGGGTAATCCAAACAAATTCTGCAAGCAACTCAATTAAACATCCCACCCTCAATCAGACCATCAACGATTTTAATTTGGCTGACCCGAGTGGTAATGACTTCCCTTTCACGCAAGTTCGCGGTGACCGTTTAACAGTGATTGCCTTCCTGGGCACCGAATGCCCGCTGGCCAAACTTTACGGCACCCGCCTCGAAACCCTGTCACAGGAATACCGGCAAGACGGCGTAACCTTTATTGGCATCTGCTCCAACGCACAGGATTCACAACAAGATGTGACAAATTTTGTGACACAACACAATCTCACATTTCCTGTATTTAAAGACAAGCAGCATCAGATCGCTAACCAATTGAAAGCCATTCGAACCCCGGAAGTCTTCTTGCTGAACGCAAACCAGCAAGTGGTTTATTGGGGTCGCATTGACGATCAATACGCGATCGGCATTAAAAAGGCAAAACCAAAGCGATCAGACCTGAAGATCGCGATCGAGGAAAGCCTTTCGGGAAAACCGGTATCAGTGCCAATCGCTGAATCTGTCGGTTGTCACATTGGTAGATTAGATGTTGCCGACGTAAGAACCAACGTGACATTCCATGAACACATCGCACCACTCTTAGAGAAGCATTGTGTTAGCTGTCACAGCAACCAGAACATCGCCCCGTTTGCATTGTTTGACTACCACGAAGTTGTCGGTTGGGCGCCCATGATTCGGGAAGTCGTCGAACA
>CAXGRW010000471.1:0-4617 GCA_964012125.1 uncultured Rhodopirellula sp. | reverse complement strand
ACGGAATCAAGGCAAGCACCTTGCCACGTTGGCGGGGAACACCGCAGCTTCATTGATCAAACAAGTCAATCCCAATGAGCGAGTTAAGTTCGTGGCCGAATTGAACGGAATGCTTCAAGAGCGGGGAACCACTCGCGTTGCATTACAGGTACTCGAAAAAATCGGCAGTTCCGCAGTAACATCAGCCCCCACGATTAAAAGCCTTACCCAACACGAACAAGATGATGTTCGTCTGGACGCAACCGCTGCGCTTTGGACCATTACCAAAGATACCGAAACCTGCTTGCCAATTTTGCTGAACGGCCTGAAGTCGGAATCAACTCAGGCCAGAAACACAGCGAGGGATACCCTGATTAAAACGGGAGGAGAACTCACTCGGTACAAACCACAAGTAACCGAGTTACTCAATGACGCAGAAACCACGTTGTCGATGCTGCGGATTTTAGAACAGATTGGCGTCGACGCAAAACCACTTACCGGTGCAATCGAGCCGCTGACAAAGGTCGACTCCCGAAAGACAAAGTATTACGCGACACGTGCTCTCAAGGCAATTTCTGGTTAAGACTGACACGATTCAAAACGGAGTGACTGACTAAAAAAAGCGTCGCGTTCACCTGTCACTGTGAACGCGACGCCGCAACTGCATCGATCAAATCAACAACGGTGCTGGCTCACTACATGTTGATCTCATAACCCTTGCGATTCTCACGAGCCAGGAAGGAATTGGCCTGCTTGTCGCCAATCACTTCACGCTTATCTGGATCCCAATCCAGTGGCCTTCCCAACCGCATCGCAATATTCGACAGATGACAAATTTCGAGCATTTGATTGTGCGTCCACACATCAGATATTGGTTGTTCACGGGCGTTGATCGCCTCAATGAAGTTGAGCGTGTGATTTTCTGGCACAGGCCCGCCATACACTTCTTCGATCGCACCACCTGGAAGTGGATTGCGGGCGAGTTCCTCGACAGGCTTACCCACAATTTTGCCTCGATTTACAAAGAACCGCCCCTTCGTGCCCTCGAACAAAATACCGTTATCACCTTCATTGGTAATCAGTAGCTCAACACCATTGTCCATCTCTGCTTTGATGTTGTACTTAATCGCGATGTCATATTTATCGTCAACAAGCGGATATCCATTCTTGTCATATTCGACATCGAATTTGTAATTCAAAGGTGTGACTTTGCGAGCCCGCGTTTGAGAGGACGCTCTCGATTGGGAGCCAGCATTCTGAGGAGATATTGCCCAGCAGGCAATGTCCACATGATGGGCGCCCCAATCGGTTAATTTACCGCCAGAATAGGCATGCCAGTTTCGGAAGGCATAATGGCAATTGCTATAGAGAGGCACGCCACCACCGTAACCTTTCCGCATTTCAGGTAGCGCGCGGTACGCAACCTCAGGTGCAGGACCAAGCCACTTGTCCCAATCCAATTCCGCGGGGACGGGTGCTTTCGGAATCACGGGTGAAGGACCAAACCCACCAATTCCACAGGTCACTTTCTTGACCTTTCCAATGCGTCCTGCTCTCACCAATGCAATCGCCTGCAGGAATCGCTGACCTGATTCACTCCGTTGCATGGTCCCCACTTGGAACGTGCGCCCCGTTTTCTTTACGACTTGCTCGATCAATTTGCCTTCAGCAATCGTCAACGTAAGCGGCTTTTCACAATAAACATCTTTGCCAGCCAACATCGCCTCAATGGCAATTTTGGTGTGCCAGTGATCGGGAGCCGCAATCATGACTGCATCAATGTCTTTACGATCCAATACGCGTCGGTAGTCACCATAGGAATCGGGTTTCTTACCCTGACGTTTTTCCAATTGCTCAACGTTGGTTCCCAAAATCTTCGAATCCACATCAGCTAACGCAGCAAAATCTGCAAACTTGGTGGACTTGTTGGTAATCGTCACGCCCTGATTACGCAAACCAATCGTCGCAAAGACAGGGCGTTCGTTAGCTGACTGAAAACCAAGAGCTCGCTCAGTTGACAAGAATCCGCCCGCTGCCAATCCGGTCGCGATCGTACCTTGAACAAATCCTCGACGCGTCAGATTCCGTTTGGGTTGCATATGATAAATCCTGGTTAGATAGTTGGATCGGAAGGAGGACAGGAGGGTCAGCCCATGATTCGAGTGCTGCCTAAACAATATCTACCCGGCAGCCTCGACCATCTTTCGGCCGAACACTCAGCATAATCTGACTCGTCACGTCTGTACCAGCCACGACAGAATTCTCGGCAAAAGTCCACCACAAAATCTGCTGGCAAATGGGAAAACTGCTTCTGCCCTGAACTGCAGTCCAGCTCATGAGCCAAAACCGGCTGCAGAACTTCAACCTGCCACGCGAACCGCACCTGAAATGTGCGGTTCCGCATAAACTTCGCAGCCGCAATTTCGGCACATCCATTTCGCGTAACCCTCTTCGCGAGCATGCGTTCCGGTGACTCGGCGGCGACCGCCAATCACGCACCTGCCAGTAATCAATTGCTCGCGTTCGTGTAGTGAAAAGTAATCACGGACCAGATCTTTATAGAGAATCGCCGCGAGCATTCGTTTTCCACATTTGGGGCAGCACCGTGGTTTTCGCTGCCGCGTGTAGGGCCGATAAGGAACTTCTGCCATCTGCTCAACCTTGTGAAAACGTCATCCTTCACGGTCAGACGCAACGCCCATCGCGATTGCTAGCATCCCTGCCGGTCTGGGCGTTGAATGCTAAGCGTCGCTCACAAAGTTACAAGAAAAATCACTGAGGAATTCTCGAATTGGAAGTCCAATGAAGCTGGGCGAACTGGCGGACTCACAAAGACTTCATCGTGTTACTGGCGTATTTTCTAAAAAACTTGGGTGCTCAAAAGCCAGTCAAGCCCTTTCCAAAAAATCTCATTGATTTCCCAACGCCCGCGTAACACGCACGCGTGGGGGCGACCGCACGTGGGCGTATACGCCCGAGCGCGCGCGACAATGGTGTCAGTACTGGCTAATCCAACAGCCACTTGAATCACTTCCTACCTCAGGACACAAGAAATCGATCATGCTCACCATGAAAATGACTTACGAAAAATCACATCTGTTCATGCACACATGCCACGGTAAGTGGTTGGTGGACACGGGAGCCCCGAGCAGCATCTCACCCGAGCTACGTCTTTCGTTCGACCAAAACGGTTACCAGCGGGGCTTCGAAGTTCCGGCAACCTACATGGGAATTTCAATCCCCACGCTAACGGATCTTGTTGGTGTAGAATTCAGCGGATTGCTTGGAACAGATATCCTCAACGAATACGACATCCTTTGGGACATCGAGGCCGAGACAATGCAGCTCACCGAAAATGAGCTGGACGCCAGTTCGCTAGGGCTAGTGGGAAACGAACTGGCAATCGGAAATATCATGGGTGTTCCGACTCTGGATGTGACATGTGCTGGATGCTCTCAAACCATGTTTTTTGATACAGGTGCTACCCACAGTTACTTGACCAAATTCAACGAACAGTTACCCCCACAAGCAAAGGAGGTGGATGATTTCTTACCTGGCTTTGGCAAGTTCACAACGAAACTGACCCAAATCAACTTTGAAATGGATCGTGTGAAGTATTTGTTGCAGACAGGAGAATTGCCGCCTTTGATTGGCATGTCGCTGTCGCTTACAGGCTCAGAAGGCATCATCGGAAATGAAGTCATGAGGCATCGCCGAATTGGATACTTCCCACGCCGTCGCGCGATGCTGATCGGAGCTTCACTGCCCGGGAAAAAGTGATTTCGTCAGACGCCAACTTCGACTCTGCAAATTGTAACGAAGATCAAAAGATGGCCTTCGGCGGAAGCATCCTGAAGCGATCAAGGAATCTGCTCCAAAAACGATTCAGCCGAAATCCCTTCGACAAAACCGAGCAGCCAGCGCCGTTACGCTGGGTTGCTCTTGTTGGGCAACCCAACCACTAGCGATCTCACCTGATCAGCCAAACTGAAGTCCACCCGCATTTCATCGCGTCGACAATGTGTGGACAATGTGTGAGCATCGGCCTCGCCTTCATCAGTAAGAACCAACGCTAAATCAGGCCTGTAGCTAACACAAGTCCGATGCACCTATAAGCACGTTCTACTTCCGCCCGGATCGAGGACAAGAAGTAGCGTTTTCTCCGCTAAAAATCTACTTTACGCTGAGCAAATGCCAGACGCACACTGCTCTTTTCAAATCGCAATCTGAGCAACGTGTTTCATTTTAAATCAATAACCGCGTGGCATGATTATTGCCACCTGCCCGGAACGGCCGTTCCTGTGAAGTGTTCTGCAACTGCGGTCTCAGCCTCGCGAATGCAGGCTTTGCTGCCACAAAAAGCCCTCTCGCCCTACGATTCGCAAACCATGATTCAGATGTACCTGATCAGAAATAAAGAGCTTCAACCACGGGTATCTCTCAAGGCACGATCCGATCTGCGAATGCAAAGGCAAATGCATGTTTCACAGTACATTTTGCTGCCTCACAAACCCTGCCAGGCGGTACCGGAAATCGATCGTTCCCCTGTCTCTTCCCTGTCTGTCTCTTTCCTGTCTGTATTTTTCCTGTCTGTCTCTTTCCTGTCTGTATTTTTCCTGTCTGTATTTTTCCTGTCTG
>CAXGRW010000470.1:0-4620 GCA_964012125.1 uncultured Rhodopirellula sp. | reverse complement strand
GTGAAATGCCCCTGTGAAATGCCCCTGTGAAATGACTGGACAAAAAAGCCGAAAATGCTCTAAAGCACCATAAAAACGACATTTACAAGCTTCGCAGCAAGGAAAAAGTTGCTAGTGACTCGAAATTTAAGATTCGCTAACCTGCGTAACATGGGAGTTTCACACAGCGAAAAGATCTTAGTCACCGGCCACCGTGGAATGGTTGGCTCTGCGGTTTGCCGGCGTTTAGCAGAAACTGACTTTGACGTTCTAACTGCCTCGAGAGACAAACTCGACCTGACTCAGGCCGATGCTACGGACCAGTATTTTGGTACTCATCGCCCCAGCACCGTGATTTTTGCCTCTGCAAAGGTGGGTGGCATTCTGGCGAACGATACCTATCCCGTTGAATTTCTTACTGAAAACCTGACGATGGCAGTCAACACGATTGGGGCTGCCTATCGCCATGGGGTTCAACGCTTTCTTTTTTTGGGCAGCACATGCATTTACCCGCGTGACTGCCCCCAGCCCATCACAGAAGCATCGCTTCTATTGGGCCCCTTGGAACCTACAAACGAAGCCTATGCCCTGGCGAAGATCGCTGGGCTGAAACTGTGCCAATACTACCGTCGCCAGCATGGCCTGACATACCACAGTGCCATGCCTACCAACCTTTATGGTCCGGGTGACAACTACCACCCAGAACACAGTCATGTGCTGCCTGCACTCATTCGACGTTTCCACCATGCCAAACAGACTGGCCAACCATCTGTTCAGCTTTGGGGTACGGGGCAACCCCGGCGTGAATTCCTGCATGTCGACGATCTTGCGGATGCCATTGTGCACTTGCTTTCGCTCCAATCGCCTCCTGACTGGGTGAATGTCGGAACGGGTATCGATCTCACGATCCGCGAACTCGCTACAAAGGTTGCGGAAACGGTTGGGTACAACGGCGAAATCCAAACAGATCCATCTCGTCCTGATGGCACCCCCGTCAAATGCACCGATGTCACCCTTCTACATGAAAGTGGCTGGAGGCATCGAATCGACCTGCAACAGGGGCTCGAAAATACTTATGCCGCTTTTTGTCGCGAAGTGGACGCTGGTAAATTGCGTTCAGCCTGACCATCTGCTTTCAAGCTGGTATTTCTCAAACACTCAACAAGAAGTCGCAAAACAAACGCTCTAACGGCAAAACCATGACCAAAACAGCATTCATTACCGGTATCACAGGTCAAGACGGCAGTTATCTTGCCGAGCTACTTCTAGAAAAGAACTACAACGTCCATGGTCTCGTTCGACGCAGCAGTACGTTCTCCACAGAACGCATTGACCATATCTACAGCGACGTCCACGACGATGGCCGGCTGCGTTTGCATTACGGTGACCTTACCGATGGCCAAGCGCTCTCAAACTTGGTTCTCGATATCGAGCCAGATGAGATCTACAACCTTGGTGCACAAAGCCACGTCCGCGTCTCCTATGACCAACCGGTCTACACCTTAGAAACGGTTGGAGTAGGTGCTCTGAACGTCTTAGAGGCAGCTCGACTGCTAACCCGCAAGAAACACGTTCGTGTTTACCAAGCCAGCAGCAGTGAAATGTTCGGTGAGGTTCTCGAAACACCTCAAAAGGAAACGACCCCTTTCAACCCCCAATCGCCCTACGCTTGCGGAAAGGTTTACGCATTTCACCAGACAGTCAATTACCGTCGCGGCTACGACATGTACGCAAGCAACGGAATCCTATTCAACCACGAGTCTGAGCGACGTGGTGAAACGTTCGTGACTCGAAAAATCACCCGAGCAGCAGGACGCATTAAGGCTGGACTCCAGAGCAAACTCTACCTCGGCAACCTCGATGCCAAACGTGACTGGGGATACGCCAAAGATTATGTCGAGGGCATGTGGAGAATTCTTCAGCATGAAGTCGCTGATGATTTTGTCCTCGCCACTGGCCGTACCGAATCGGTGCGTGAGTTTTGCCGCCTCGTATTTGAGCAACTTGATCTCAACTACAAAGACTACGTCGAGATCGACCCCCGCTATTTTCGCCCCGCCGAGGTTGACCTGCTGTTAGGTGATGCTTCCAAAGCAAAAGAGAAATTGGGTTGGACTGCGACCACCGATCTCGAGGAACTCGCCCGCATCATGACGCAGCACGACTACGATCTCGCTCAGCGTGAGGCGCACGCCAAGAACTTCGTACCTAGCTGATCCTAAAGAATCAACCATTCACTAGACACAATCCTCCCTAACGATCCTGTGTTGGGGATGGCAACCGAACGCACTGCTAGCAAGATCCCCTCTTCACAGCGGGCCTGACTCTCACTGCCCGGATATTCATGGCACTCGCGACAGTCCAGCTTCTGCCGATTGTCGTTTTTCATCCCGGAAACACTGACTGAGAGCTCCCGAAGTTCGCACCGTTACAACATTACTACCCTGCGCCCTCGACGAAGCTGGCTTCAGAAGTCAAACTGCACAGCGCAATTCAAACACTTCACCTCCCTAGAAAGACGATCCGGAACAATAATGGGAAAGAAGAAAGCAGCGACATTCGAGCACGTTGAGCCCATCGGGGATCGAGTTCTCGTACGGAAGGACGAACCGAAACGCGAAACGCGGGGCGGAATCGCGCTTCCTGATGCCGCTGAAATCCCAACCATCACGGGAAGAATCGTCACGATCAGTGCGGTGGTTGAGAATGATGAAGAATTGCCTTTAAGACAGTACGACAAGATCCTGTTCCATCCCAAGAGCGCGATTCCCGTCGATCTTGAACACGACAATCAGCTTTTCGTTATCCCGGTGGACGATATTGTCGCCGTGTTTCGGCGGAGCGAGAAAGAATGATTTAAGCGGGGTCGCATCCTGCAATCATTCCGGGACTGCCGGCCCCAACCCAGCACTGCTTGCATCGTGAGATACCTGAGCAACGCATTGCCGCCGGCGAGACAGTCCCCAAAACAGTATCTCTCTCGTGCGAAACGCCGCTTGAAACGTTAGTCGACTTGCTGCCAGAGCGGCAACATATTGATCGCACGACGAGGCTACCATCTTTCTAGGCAGGAAAGACGCTGGGCCCCTTCACAAGTGGGGCGAAGCTAGTCCCATGAATCTTTAGCGAGACCTTCATCCATGACGGTCAGGATCACAAGGCCCCAACCACGACGGCGGATCTCACCACCTGCAGGTTGCAACTCTTTCTTTGCAGCGCGAGGCAACGGCCAATCGCTGCACAGGTGATTTAAAGTATCAACCTTTTAGCTTGTAGCACATCAACTTATCCTGCTCTCGCAAGTAAAGACAACCATTGGCAATGGTCGGATGCGCCCACGTTTTTCCTTTTTGATAGGCAGGTTTGAAGGTACCGATCTCACGATATTCTTCTGGCGTAGCTTCTAACAGGATCACAACACCATCTTGACGTCTCATGATGATGCGACCATCCGCATAAATGAGGCTGGTCTCTCCGCTTCCTGCAGCTCGCTCCGGTCCCCATGCGATCTCACCGGTCTTCATGTTCACACAGATTGGTAACCCATTTCCATTCCCATGACCTGCATAGATGTAGCCATCCACCAAAGTCATGCCGCCATGTTTATTTTGGAATTGCTTGCCATCAAGCCAATAAACTTCTTCAGCTGAAACTCCACCATCGCTATCAGCGACCAACTCCAAGTACGCGGATCCTGTTCCGTATCCTGTACTGGTAAAGACGTGATCGCCATCCACAATTGCAGTAGGAATATTCGCGGTACCATTGGAAACACGATCATATCGCCAAAGCAACTTTCCATCGCTTGCTCGAACGCCAATCAAACCGCGTCCGACCAACTGGATGTATTGCTTCACGCCAGCGCCATTGCTGACGACCACAGAGGCGTATCCAGCACCATCTCGAAGTCCTTTTCCGTTGACACCATCCTCGTCTCCATAGTCTGGCAACTTGGCTGCCCATACATCCCGTCCCGATGTCTTGTCGAGAGCGACCACCATTCCATTCTTTCCACCGGGAGTGCAGATCACCCAGTCACCATCAACCAGCGGCGATTCGCTGAACCCCCAACCGCTCATCATTTTCCCACCCCAGTCAGAGAAATCCCTCGACCAAAGCAAGTCTCCGCTTTCACGATTCAGGCAAACAACTTTCCCGTCACTCGAGACCATGTACAAACGGTCCCCATCAATCGTCGGCGTGGTACGACTTCCTTCAAACCCGTGTTTCGGAGCACCTTCCGTGAGCGCTGTCTTCCAGACTATCTTTCCAGTCTTGGTGTCGATTGCCAAAGCTGACTGGCTATCTTCAAAATTACCCGACGTGTAAGCGCGATCGCCAGCAACGGTAACACTGGCGTACCCCGAGCCCAAACCCTCTGCGATCCATGCCAGCGGTGGACCATCTTCACCCCACTGCGAGTAGAGACCTGTTTCTACGGACAAGTTAGCTCGCCCTGGCCCGCGCCACTGCAACCAGTCTTCTGCTTTGAGAATGCTTTGAGGAAGGAACAAAACCACCAAAGCCGGAACAAGCAACTTGTGCATCAACACACTCCAAGTGCAACAGGTAGGAAAATGAGCGAATTCGATTCGCTGTGGGACTCGTGAAAATAACGCATCACGGTGTTTCGTGCAGCAA
>CAXGRW010000469.1:0-4621 GCA_964012125.1 uncultured Rhodopirellula sp. | reverse complement strand
GGTTTGTTTCGATCAACGAAGTAATCAATTGACATAGGGTGGTCACCTTTTGCCAGATGCAAGCCTGTTACTTTGTTTTCGGGGCCGTGCAGGCCATCCCAGACAATTGCATCTGTCGCATCGATTTTGATGCGGTAGCCATCGGTGCCTTTCATGCAAAGAAGGTAAAAGCCAGTTTTGGGTACCTGCAGTAATCCACGAAACCGAAAGGCATAACCTTCTCGTCGTTCGCCTCGTAGTTCAATGTCAAAGCCATTGCATATGCCTTGTTGAACGAGGCGACCACTTTCAAGTTCATCAAGCGATAGCCAGTAGTGTCGTTCATTTCGGCTGTGCTCAGCTGCTTCGCAAACGGGATAGACCACGTTTGCGTGACGGTCGTCGTCTTTGTGCCATAGTTCATACTTCAGCCCTGAAGCAGTCGGCGAGTCGACGGCTTGGGAGGGAAGGCCGGCTGGGTGGGCGCTCATGATGATAGGATCGATGGTCTGATCAAAAATGTCAGTCAGGGAAAACCGGATGGTGGGGCTTTCGACGTTTGCATCGATGATGGCGTGACGTGTCACTGGCATGCGTTCCTGATGCACAGTGACAGGATTCCCCCGGCACTCCGGGTTGTCGAATACCTCGATTTGGAATTCATATTGGGGAGCCGCCGTATCAGGGATTGTCCAAGAAACCATCACCTGTTTGCCATTGGTTTGAACGTCAATGTTTTTGATTTCAGGCACGTCGAGAGCGGGACGTTCTGGCTGCTTGATCGTAAAGGAATATTTGCTGCCTTCAGCGAGTGCTTCCCCCTTCAGTAATTGTGGCACCATGGCAGGATTACTACTCAGCTCCATCGCCAGTGTTTGTCCGTCATCTAATTTGTTGACGACCCAATGATTTTTGAGTGTCAATCCTTTTTGAACATCGATGGTCACCGTGTCGGATTTACGCCATTGATTGTCTTTTCGGTAATAGCCGAGCCTGCGATGGATGGATCGAGCTGAGCGGCATTCGTTTCCAAAATCTTCGAGGAATCCGGCGTTTCCGGCAAAGGCTTCTGCCTCGACGGGAAGACGCATGATCCCGTACAGGTACCATCGACCCTCTTGGACATCCTTGACCCAGCGTCCCATGTAGGAAATTTTGTTTTTGTTATCACCAAGAGGTCGCCAAACCCGCATCATCATTGTGTACCAACGATTCCGTTTGATGACTGGCCAGGTTCCAAACAGGGCACCACTTGCGCCTTCGCCGATGTACTGATAGGCATACGTGTGTTGTGAAGCGGCTTCGACCCGGACGGGTTCGCCATCAGCGTTGCTGCCCCAGAAAGACCAGACGGAACCGGGGCGAAATGAATCCTGAACGTCAGCCGCAAGATTTGGCCGATGGTCTTTGCCGATCGTTGCGACAGAGCCGGCGAAGCCACCGTAGGCAGTGATGCCGGGAGGCAGACTGGCAATATTCCAGTTGGCTGAGTATGTCGATTCGGCCCACCACGGCCATCGCAGATCCATCATCATGATGTCGGCACCCGGTTCGACATTTTCGCCGTACCAGGTGGCTTTGCTTGAAACGGCGGGCAGGGCCAGAGCCAACAGGATGGCTGTGAACAGTCTGGCTGGGAGTCCCGCCATGGTTGTCACCTTGTGCTGGAGAAGCTGTTTGCTGGGGTGGCTGTTTGCTGAGGGGACTTAGGATAACAAGCTCAACAGTGGCCATGTTCAGGCAGCAGGGTGAAAGCCGTCTTTGCTCTCAGGGTTAAAACAACGGTTCGATCATTTCGTTGTTCATTGTCTGCCAACGTTCGATCAGCTGTTCAAGCACATCTGGGTGGTCCTTTGCCAAATTGTTGGTTTCGGCCACATCTTCCGAAAGGTCGTATAGTTCCCAAGCAGTTTTTCTAACGCGTGCCTTGCCGCCCATGCGAACAAGTTTCCAGTTGCCATGCCGCATCGCCGTCTTGCCACCTTGACGCCAGAACAGCGTTTCGTGGGGGCGACGGTCGTCTTTACCGGTCAGGTAGGGAATCAGGTTGACGCCTTCGACTTGCGTGGGAGTCTTAGCGGACGCGATGGCTGCTGCGGTCGCAAAGATATCCATGGAACTGACCGGCTTTTGATAGATCTTGCCCGCAGGCAATTTGCCTTTCCATTGAACCATGAAGGGAATCCGAATCGCTCCTTCATACATTTGCCCCTTCGATCCGCGGAGGGGTAAGTTCGAAGAGGTCAGCTCCCGCGTGGGGCCACCGTTATCACTCAAGAAAAAGATCAGCGTATTGTCTTCGAGTCCTGATTTGCGCAGTTGGGCAAGAACCGCACCCACACTGTCATCCATGTTGGCCAGCATGGCGGCGAAGATTCTGCGATGGATATCATCGATGTGGGCAAACTTCTTCATGTAAGCGTCTGCACCCTGAAGCGGGCTGTGGACTGCGTTGTAGGCCAGATAAAGCAGAAAAGGCTTGTCGTCATGACGGTCAATGAAATCGACCGCTTCGCGGGTCAAAGCGTCAGTCAGGTACTCGTTTTCGACGACAGGCTGTCCGCCACGAACAATCGGGTTGTTGGCATCATAATCAGGTTCGTTGCTGCCCATGTGGGTGCTGTAAATCAATCCCTTATCACCGACCCAGCGACCTTGGCTGCCACCCGGAAGTGTTTTGCGACGAAGCATCGTGGTCACGCCTTTGTAGGGCGGTGGAACAAAATAGTGTCCTTCGTGGGTGAATCCAAAGAATTCGTCAAAGCCGTGACGAAACGGGTGATACTTGGCTTGCCCACCCTGATGCCACTTGCCAATCAAACCGGTGGTGTATCCGGCATCGTGCAATGACTCAGCAATCGTGACTTCCTCGGGGGGTAATCCAAAACCAGGTTCTTCGTTCTTCGCGCCGGTAGGGTTGAACTCGTATCCAAAACGTGTCGGGATACGGCCAGTCAACATGCCAGCACGTGACGGACTGCAATTGGGACCCGTCACATAGCCCGATGTAAAACGGACTCCATTAGCTGCAATGGAATCAATGTGCGGCGTGGGGATTTCAGCGTTGCCCTGACAGCCCAGTTCTCCGTAGCCAAGATCATCCGCAAACAGAATGACAATGTTGGGTGCTTGCGAGTTGGCATTGTTTCCCAGTGACAGGTAGCACACCAACAAGGTGCAACCGAATGCCAATCGAATCAGCGAAGGCTGAATCAGGACTAGAGGTTTCAGACGTAGTTGCATAATCATGTGATTGGATTTGATGGGCTACAGAAGTTTGACTGGGGCCGTAGAAGGTGTGCAGTGTTCCGTGGATCATACTTCGGATTTCAATTGCGCAGGACTCGACCTGTCAGGGAACACAACCTGTCGAGTCCGTTTGTAAATCGACCGTCCAAGTTTATCATTTCTTGAACAGCGGGTGGTCGGGATTGCCTGCCGAGATCAGGTAGGCTAGCAAGTCAAGGACATCGTTGTCGGTCATGGTGTTGAGCAGCCCTTTGGGCATCATCGATACCCGTGATGGGCGAATCGCCTCGATGGTGTCTACCTTGACTTTGGTTATGGTGCTCGGTTTCATCATGTCCGTGTTCACCCAGTATTCGGTCTCTTTCAGATTCATCACTCGACCGACAAGAAGGGTGCCATCATCCAGCAGAAATTGGCTGGCGCCGTATTGGTCACTGATCGCTTTGCTGGGGTCGACGATGGTTTCCAAAAGGTCCTTGGCACTGAATTTTCCGCCTGCCGATGTCAGGTCGGGGCCGACGGCTCCACCTTCCCCTTGGAAACGATGGCAAGCGTAACAGCTTCCCGCACCGAACATTTTGCGACCATTCTTGAAATCACGCCCTGCAGGTACCCCTTTGGCAAGCGTGTCATGAAAATCATCCATGCCCCATTCTTTCACAAAGCTACGCGGCTCGATTGTAAACTGCAGTGGGTTACGCTTTGGAGGAGTATCCACAATCGCTTTCAATGACGGCGTCATCTCCGTTTTTGGGATCGAAGCCATTGCCTGTTTCTTGCAGTCTGCCAGATAGTTGGCAAGTCTGGCGCCGCCATGGTATCCACCCGCCAGCACAAACCACTGAAAGTAGTTTTGCCGCAGTTCTGGTGTCCATCCGTTTTTGAGATGCCGGAGGTGCATGGCATAGGTGATCTGTTCTTCTTGCCCAGATGCCTGATTCAGCAATGCCATTCCCTTGGTGACGGCCGAGGGGGCCTGCAGGAATTGCATGACGGCTGACAGATCACGGTTTTCCTGAGGAGTGACGGCTGGGTAGATTCCATCGAGCCATGCGATCAGGGGGGCGCGGATATCATCTGCAGGCTGTCCACCTCGAGTCAGGCTGAGCGTTAGTGCTCGCAGGACATCAAGCCGCAACTGGGGTTGGTCAAGCGAGGCGTAGTCAAGTTGCACCAGCTGTTCTTGAATGGCTCTTGCTGCTTTCTTCGCTGTTTGTTCATCTTCTTCGGCAGAAGCCACGCGTGCCGAGGCGATCATCGCGGCGGTCTTGATCCACAGATTTTCCTCGGGCTCGATACGATTTGACCATTTTTTGAAAGGCTGCTTTTCCAAGGCCACACGGGCTGCATGTCGCAGTCCACGGTCGGATGAACCCAGGTTCTGCCAAATCAT
>CAXGRW010000468.1:0-4624 GCA_964012125.1 uncultured Rhodopirellula sp. | reverse complement strand
ATGGCAGTTGGCAGAAAGGGAGCACCACACGTGCCACGCCTGAAGATAGTATTGCTGGAACGCTGTGTCCATGAACACCACAGATCCAACCCAAAAGTGCGCGTATACCCAAAGTAAAACGCAATAGACTTTGACATATCAAAGGTATGTGTTTGATCCCACGAGCAGCATCAGATGAAGCACTGCGAATCACTTTCCTGCACGAGCGTTGTATCTGATCCCAGCTTCAACATTGCCAACAGAAATCGCAGCGATGAAGAAAGGGGTACCGGCATTTCCTAAAAAAAGCTTCCCTTGCAGGTCCCTCCACACCCCGACAGGTGCGGTCGCCTATGATCTCGGCGAGACCGCGACACGTGGGGGCTTATTCATTCGTCTTTGATCGGTGAAGCGAAATGCACACGATCAAACTGTTTAGCGTCTGGACCGCCGTCTGTTAATTGACGTGGGTAGGATGACCAAAACCGACTCAACGGGTGTCCCGGGTGTCCCCGTTACGTCACCCCCGAAAAGCAATTCCAAAACTTTTCCGTTTTCAGTGTCCGGTTTTCGCCGCAAAACGTACTCTACCTAATGCAGCCCCGCCCAACGTCGCTGCCCCCGGTGTTGTTTTTTTGTTTTTTCCGCGTCTGAATGTGTGATGACCGTCGCTACGGCAGATGTAACACACATCACGCCCCTCTTTCAAAAAAGAGAAAACAATGGAAACGCTCGTAAAACTTGCCGCAATCGCCGCCTGCTTCGCCGGTCTAAACGCTTCCAAAGCTTCTGCTGAATTCCCAAGGGGTGACCGCAATGACATCTGGGTCCTTGATACAGGAGCTGGGTATTCCGAAGTCGAATGGACTTACCTGATGATGCTTGACCTGGGGCTTACCGAATATGAAGCAATGGTGCTGTTGGGCGATGATGCAATCGCCATTCCTGTTTCGTCTATTTCGCTGCCAGGTATTCCTTGGCCTATCGAATCCATTTCTGCCCCGGACGCGGAACCAAAGCCAACGAAAATTGAGAGGCCTGTTTTCGGACCGCACTTTAAAAGTTCACCATTTGTTTCGGCCAATGATGGTTCGGCGAATATCGGGGGCTCTGCCGGTCCCGGTGGTACCACGTATTTGACGGCGAATATCGCCGGTTGCGTGCCGAACACTGACTGAGTACGCGCGGTCATTGCCCTGACTTGCTTCAATTCCAATTACATTGTCATTGGAACTACGCACAGGCTTCGGCCCAGGTTTACCCTTCATCGCCTCCCGAAAAATCGCAAGCACTTCGGGGTAGCGGCTGATGAGGGCGTACTGGTTGACCACGCGTTCACTCGGAAAAACGCACTCTGTGCGTTGTTTTTCTTCCAGCCATTCCTTCCAGGTCACGGGCGTTTCGCTGACAGGTGCTTCGCTTTATCGAGAAAAAACCGTCTAACATTATACGGTTTTACACTGTCGATGACTTCCGCCGCTTGGCGATACATGCTGACGTTTGGCGCAAGCAAAAACGCAACGCCAACCGCGATGTCAAACGGTTGACGCTGCGTCCTGCAAGAAAAACAGCATCGGCCGGCCCATTGTTTCCGCGAAAAAACAAAGCCAACCGCTGCCCCACACCAGCAACATCGCAGACCGATACGCAAAACATGGAGTAGAAATCATTGGGCGGGCTTTGGATCCCGGCGATGCAACTGGGACCCAACAGTTTGTAAAAACCAACCCAAACATGATGCGTTACGCTATCTGCGAAGACATCGATGGCCAGTTGAAGACAGAGTACATGACTCGAACTGGCACAGCGGGAATCCCAACCGTCCTCATCATCAACCAAGATGGGATGTTAGCGTGGAAGGGGCATCCAAAAAACATGGGCGGCCCACTCGCTGAGATCGTCCTCGAAACCTACGATCTCGAAGCTTCGAAGCGAAAGTTGAATCGACACGCTGCAGCCACCGAAAACATCGCCAATCCACCTGCGACTGCTACCGACCGAGATGCACTGCGCAACATCTTTGAACGAAAAGATGGTAACGCGATGGTCAAGTTGGCAGAATCAATGATGGGGAACAAGGCTCGCCTAGTCAACGCTTTGGGAATTAAGGGCAAGGGGCTTTATCACCAAGGAAAGTTTGAGGAAGCCAAGTCAACCTTCACTTCCATTTGCAACGAATCTGGCCAGTTTAAAACACAGGTACTATGTGGCGCGGCGGAGTTCCTCGTCACTGAGTACCAAGACAACCCCGACCGCAATCTTTCGCTGGCAATTTCCCTCGCAGAAGCCGCGGTCGCAACTCGGACAGGCCAACAATGGCCCGCAAGCGGTACTCCGGTGCTCGTGATAGATGTCGTTGGATTTCACATTCAGGGTAACAAAAAAGGGGAAGTGGAATCACACAAGTTCTTCGCACAAAAGCTTATGCAATACGAAACACTGAGAAATCCCAAGCCTAAAGAAAGTCGTCTAACTGCTCGCAATCGGCGCACACTGCTAGGCCAGTAAATACATCGCAAGCCAATCCGCAACACAAGCATGCGAGCTTAGAGATCGCACGCGAGCCGCAACGCCTGCTTCTGTCATTTCGTTGCCGTTCTGCCGTTTGGCGTTCAACCAACTCCCCAGCTTCACTGCAACCATCCAGTGCAGGACTATTCGCCCCAGCGTTTAAGCCGGATGGAAACCCCCAACATCAGCACATATTTGCACGTCTATTTCAGGTGCGTGGGGGAGGCATCTGCGCGACTTCGAGCAGCATCACTGCTGATTCCGCAGGGCTTTCCCTTTTCTGTAATAAATCCGACATCTCAGGTCACTAGTTAGGTTGAAATGAATTATTCAACGAAGCCAAGCGAATGAAACGAAACGAACAGCAGCGTATTTTCGAAGAATGGCTCAACCAGCATCGTGGCCTGCTATTCAAAGTTGTTCGTTCCTACGCATTTAACTCGCACGACCAGGACGACCTGTTTCAGGAGATCACGACCCAGCTTTGGAATTCGGTGCCAGGCTACCGTGGCGACTCTGCTGTCACCACCTGGATTTATCGCGTGGCACTCTATTCTGCTATCGGATGGTCCAAGAGAGAAACGCTTCATCGCAAAAACCACCAGTCGATCGTTGCGGACGACCGTTTGCTGCGGCAGACCTCCAAAGCTGCGAACCCGCAACTGGAATGGCTCTACGAACAGATCTCCCAACTCGATGAGATCGATCGTTCGCTGACGCTATTGCTGCTTGATGGTTTCAGTTACCGGGAAATCGGTAACACCATGGGCATTTCCCAAAACCATGTGGGTGTGAGACTTTATCGTATCAAGAAACGACTGACAGAAAAGTCTACAGGCGGAGATAGCAATGGAATTTGAAGACTTGCAAGTCATATGGGATTCACAGCAGGACGAACCTTTGTACGGAGTCAATGAAGAGGGTTTACACAACACTCTACGAAACAACAGCAAGCGTTTTCGGCGAGTGATTTTTTGGCAACATCTCCAGACTTTCTGCGGTTGCACGATCGCGATCACCGCAATCGTTGGCTTGTTGCTCCTCAACGCATCTGGCCTGCTGGGGGACATTGGCTCCTCGCGAGCTTTGCACGGATGGGAAATCGCTGCCTCTTTGCTTTCTTTACTCTGCTGGTTGCAATTTGCTCTTTCCGTTTATCTCGGGAATCGACAGCAAAAAAACGACGAAAAACACGATGCGACATCACTTCGCGATGATCTCGACCAGGAGACAACTCGCACCAAATATCAGATCAGAACGCGATCACACATCATGCGGGGCTTCGTCCCACCCTACTTTGGCAGTACTCTATGGGTCCTCGTTGTGTTTGGTGTCAGTAGCATCTCATACTGGGCAATGGTTCCGGTTATCGTGGCGATGCTTACCGCTCTGATCATCGAGTCGCGATGCCAACGACAATTCGTTGAACAGCAGATCACTCCGAGACTTCGTGAACTAGAGACACTACGTGAAAAACTGATCGCAGCCCCGTGCAGCGACTCCGCAACACCGGACAGCGACTCCGCAGCACCGGGTGGCAACGGCCTGCAGTAACCGTCATGAAACAACAAGCTTACAAACGCTGTGCCTGGTATCACCGCTCATAACCGTGGTTCGCGTGAACCCAGGTGCAATGACTTTCCGATGGCAATCTCCGATCACGAATGAATACCCAGTCGTCATCGTCGAGAAAACAATCTGGTGATGCTAGCCGCACACTCAACAGATAGCTGCATCAGTGCAGCGTGCATTAGTTGAGCGTGCATTAGTGCGTGTACACCGGCCTGATAAACGACAAGTGGCTACTGATTGAATGGCCCGTTGGGCATGTTCGCAAACTGGGCTGCGACTCCAATGATCGCAAGGATCGTGTAAACAATCAGTGAGATGATGCCCATTATCAATCCAGCGATCGCCATGCCCTTACCCCCTCGTCCCTGATTCCCAAAGTGGATACCAAATCCACCTGTCACTACCGCAGTCAGCCCAAGCGGGATGTGCAACCAGCAGCAGCACCCCAGCGTCAATGACAAGATGCCGAAGACCAGAGACACAACCGCAACTGGATGATTTTGGTTCGACGCGGCACCTGGGGCCACTCGTTGTGGCCCAGCAGGGTTTCCACTACTGCCGG
>CAXGRW010000467.1:0-4624 GCA_964012125.1 uncultured Rhodopirellula sp. | reverse complement strand
CGTCGCCCTTCTATCTGGCTTCATGGAATCGTTGTTCTATGTGCGTACTGCGGCTACAAGAGCATCGACAATTACGGCATTTTTTCGGTCGACGTCTACAAAACCTCTGATCTCGCAGCCTCACAACTCACAACGCTCACCATCTGGACGCGTCCAGTTGCCGCCATCGGGGCAGGTTTGGTAGCGGATCGCTTCGGTCATTTTCGATCAATGACGGTCCTGTTCATTTTAGCTTCTCTGGGAAATGCAATGTTCGCGGCACTGGGTCCCAACCAACTACCGTGGCTTGCTCTCATGATGGCGATCGTCTGCACTGCTGCAACTTTTTATGGGTTAAGAGGCATTTACTTTGGCGTCTTCGACGATCTTCACATTCCACCAACTCTTTTGGGAACGGCTGCTGGATTTGTGTCGCTACTGGGCTTTCTTCCCGACGTTTTCCTTGGCCCCGTCACCGGCTACCTCATTGATGAGCACCCTGGTCACGAGGGTCATCAATACGTATTCATCTTAATATCTTGCGTTTCCTTGGTCGGCTTGCTGGCATGCCAGCTGAACGTCCGCTACCTTGCCCGGCGGTAAGGAATCGAATTTAGAAAGCCCGGACACAATAAAAAAACGGCCATCTACGCAAGGTGGATGGCCGTCAGAATGATGTCCCAGCTGTGGTTCCGATTAACGGAGAAGAGCGAGTACGTTTTGAGGGTTTTGATTGGCAAGTGCCAACACATTTGTTCCTGACTGCACAAGAATTTGGGCACGAGTGAGGTTGGCTGACTCGGCTGCAAAATCGGCATCGCGAATCGAGCTTTCAGCCTCTTGCAAGTTAGCGGCAGTTTCGTTGAGACTCACAAGATTGCTATCGAGGGTTGTGGAACGAAACGCGCCGAGCCTTCCTCGAACAGACGTTACTTTATTGATCACTTCGTCGATAACGTCCGCCGCTCCATTAACATCGTTGGTCAAGCTCTTTGCCTGACCACTCCCGAGTTCATACAGACGCCCGGAAGCGCCTCCTAACTGGCCAGTACTAACGCTTGAGATTCCAATGCTGGCTTGCTGAGTGCTCGTGACGTCGGCCCCGAGCTGGAAAGTCGCTCCACCGCCGGTGATATCGAACGAGAAGTTGACCGAGCTACCGGCATCCACTGTCAAACTCAAATCCAACGCACTGGTATTAATTGAGAGCGTGTTGGCAATCCCATCAGCTTCCACGCCATTAACGGTTGCAGAGATATCGGTTCCGGTGGAACGTGCAGCGGACAAAGATGCCCCAAAGGTTCCACCTGCCCCTTCGCTAATCACATCGACGTCAACCAACGATTCACTACCATAGGCAGTGGATGTCAAGTTCAACGTACCCGAAACCACAGAGCCGCTGACACCCGTACTATCAGAAACAAGGCTGATAGCAGCTGCGATCTGATCTTTCGACGTGCCCGCACTGAAGTTAAACGTCTCAGCTCCACCAGATCCAGTCAGTTGGAAGACCAAGTCCGCATTGAGCACTTCCCCACCAGATTTGCCGGTGGTTGCATCGGTGGTTGGTACGGTCAACGCGTTAGTGCCCGTGCCAACAAGAGCGGCACCAAAATCGCCCAAGCCATCGAGAGCCGAGGTGATTGCCGTCATATCGCTGTTGGTGCTGGTCGCTGCCGCCGAGTTGTAGGTAACCGTGATGGTACGTTGGGTCGCGTCGTAAGCGGCGGTTGCCGCAACATTACCAATCCCCGAGTCGTCATTGAAAACCACTTGAACATCGTTGTAGTCTGCTCCGGCGTTATCCGCGGTAATCGTAATTACGTCGGTACCACTGGTAACCGTAGTGCTTGCCGCAGCAGCGGCCGAAAAACCGGCGTCTGATACACTTGAACTCGCTTGCGTCGCGGCTGTATCGACAACAACATCAACGGTCAGCGAACCCGTTGCACCAAGCTGAGCACTCTGAAGGCTTGAGTCCGCTACTGATGCCACAGCACCAATTGTGCTCGTGTAACCCAGTGAACCATCAAGAAGTTTTTGCCCCTGAAAGGTCGTCGACTGAGCAATTCGATTGATTGCTTCAAGTGAGCTGTCAATCTG
Source organism: uncultured Rhodopirellula sp. (assembly GCA_964012125.1). Lineage (GTDB taxonomy): Bacteria > Planctomycetota > Planctomycetia > Pirellulales > Pirellulaceae > Rubripirellula. The sequence continues at coordinate 2,542 of CAXGRW010000467.1, read as the reverse complement.
TAACTGGTTCGCAGCAATCTCTTCGGTGCTGAGACCTCCAGTATTGGCTGCCTCAACCACCAAACCGCGGACATCGTTTAGCAAGCTATTGATTTGCCCCATCGCACTGTCGGCGGTTGTGATGATCTGCCCCGCTCGCCGTGTATTACTGACAGCTTTGTTCAAACCTGTAATTTCGCTCCGCAGAGCCTCGCTGGCAATCAAGCCGGCCGGGTCATCTTTTCCGCTGTTGATTCGAAGGCCCGTGCTAAGGCGAGTCAGGGCCAAGTTCAAGTCACTGTTACTGGACTGAAGACGGTTTTGAGCGACGAGCGATGGTACGTTTGTGTTGATTCTGGTCATTATTTTTCCCTATGCGGCGAATCGTATTTCGGTGATCCGGCCGCCTGGACCGGAGTGAATGGAGGCGTTGCATGCAAACTGGCGAACAGTTGCACACCTACTCACCGCCTTCTCATGTCAACCATGAGCCACGCGCAGCCCGCTCGCGGGCAAAGAATCCAAGAATCGCAGGCGTTTAAGCTTACGTGCCTCCTTCAGAAGATCCGATCGTCACGACCGGAATTTTTTACGTACATGCTCAAGTCCATCTCTGACGCTTACTTAGAAAAAGCTACGCCATAAAGTCGCATGGATCTGTCGCTGAGCCTCGAATAGCTGAGGCCCCGGCACCTACCAGCACTGAAAAACTTACAGCACAAGCATCGCATCGCCGTAGCTGTAAAAACGATATTCTTGCTCAATCGCCTTCTGATACGCCTCCAACGCCAGTTCTCGCGTCGCAAATGCACTCACTAATACCAAGAGCGAACTGCGAGGTAGGTGGAAATTAGTCATCAGCCCGTCGATCGCTTGAAACTGAAACGGTGGCCGAATGAAGATATCAGTCTGACCCTGCCAAGGCTTCAGCCCCTGTCCACCTCTGGCCGCCGACTCCAAAACCCGCACGGTCGTGGTCCCCACTGCAATGCACCGTCCACCATCCTGCCGCCGCTGAATGATCGCATTGCACGTACCTTGATCCAAACTGCCCCACTCTTCATGCATCCTGTGCTCGCCAAGCTGCTCCACTTGAATCGGCCGAAAGGTGCCAATTCCGACATGCAGCGTGACCTCGCTCATCGAAACGCCAAGTCGTTTTACACGCTCCAGCAAGGCATCGGTAAAGTGAAGGCCAGCCGTCGGTGCAGCAACACTTCCACGGTGCTTTGCAAACACCGTCTGATAATGTTCGATGTCCGCATCCACCATTTGCCCGTCTCTGATATACGGAGGCAGCGGAATTCTGCCGTAACGATCAAGCCAATCAGCTGGCTCGCTCAGTTCTTTTTCAGATCCACCCTGCAACGCAACGAATCCATCTGGCAGGTGGGGTTTGACGAGCAGATTGCCACCATCGGTCCGTGCGACCACTTCCAGCTCCATCCCATCCCGGGCGTCACGGTCCTGAACCGTGATTCGCTCGCCCACCTTGAGCGTGCCCCGAGTCTTGGTAAGCACTTCCCAAACACCGGAATTGGTATCTGCCCGCAAGAATAGTCCCTGCCAGCGTCCACCCGTATCTTTTCGAAATCCAACCAACCGCGCGGGCATCACACGACTGTTATTAAACACAACCGCGTCGCGAGGATCCAAAACGTCGGGTAAATCCCGAACATGCATGTGATCGATGCGGCCAGTCTTACGGCACACCACCATCAAACGAGAATCACTGCGTGTTGCCATCGGATCCTGGGCAATTAATTCACGCGGAAGATCATAGTCGTACTGCTCGATTTCATTCATGGTATCAGTTTAACGGGCAAGTGCCACATTCAGTAACCCGCCCAACTTTCACTGATTCCCGTCCCTCTGCAAAGCGTAAGCTGCTCCCTGCTACCGATCAAAACGAGGAGCCATGGCAGTCGAAAAGCAAGTAGATGCTGGCAGAGCCTCAGTATTGAATATTGAAGCCCGCAGTGTTCCCTGCGAGGGGTCGCTCGGTCACATCGATCGCTTCGATATTTTCTTTCATCTCCGCTTCGATTTTTGCCAGCAGATGCTTGAGATCCACCGCGCTGCCTTCAACGTCCATCAAAACAGATCCATCGGGCTCATTCCGCACATAGCCATGCAACTTTAAACCCACGCTTTGTTTTACAGCGTTGAATCGGAATCCTACGCCCTGTACGCGTCCCTCATAACGCACCAAATAACGTTTCATTGCAGTTTCCCCAACCATTCGCAAACGGCCTTACCTTTGCCTATTTCGTGACGGCGCATCACGATACGTTCATATATCTACCGATCACCAGCCGTCATGGTTGCTCGTGTTTGCTCAGTTAAAACGTGTCGAGACTTGCATTGCGTTTCGGTAACATCAACGCGTCAACCAACCAAAAAGCTTCTGGCATTACCTACAGATGTGGACCAAAAACACCCACATCAGTCATTCGATTCCAGAAAGTTCAGACTGAGGATCCCAGTGAATTAACACTGAATCACTTAAACCGCAGCGACTCTCAGCCCGCAGCGACTTCCTCAGCCGTACCGCTCTCTTCGG